>CAZFEP010000017.1:0-25803 GCA_964517365.1 uncultured Thiotrichales bacterium
ATCCACGTCGAAACCAAGTCGCCCCCATTTGCTCGTAATATCTACTCAAAATATTCACTAAAAATATACGAGATAGGACATAAATCAAGATCATTATACTATATATACATCCACTAGGGCTGTACCTAGATAGCACCATTATCTTAATGATTAGACCGTTTATATTCGTTATGATTCATGACTTTATTACTAGCCATTCGCTAACTCAAAAGGCACTGCATTTTCATGTTGATCATCGACGGCGGTCAGGCGTTATCACAATTTAGATCCGATTCGTTACAGCACCAAATAAAGAGTATTTCTTCAGATATAGAAGGCTTTACAGCCAAATTTGTTCATTTTGTGCAAACTAATGCAAATTTAGATACGCAAGAACGCGCCACATTAGAAGCGTTACTTACTTATACATCTACTTCGATATCGCCTACTACTGTAGATCTGCAAGTTCTGGTTATTCCTAGATTTGGAACGATTTCTCCATGGTCTTCCAAAGCTACCGATATTGCGCATAACTGTGGATTAACACAAATTGAGCGAATTGAACGCGGTACGCTATATGAATTCTCATTAAAAAAATCATTGAATGAAAAAGTAATTCAACAAATTTCTAATTTGTTACATGACCGTATGACTGAATCTGTTTTGTTTGATCTAGATGAAGCTGATGGCATCTTTAAAGAAGAAACAAGACGTGTTTTAAACGAAGTTTCTTTAAGAAATAATCCCAAAGAAGCGTTATTACATGCAAACCAGGAAATGGGCCTTGCACTTGCAGAAGATGAAATTGATTATTTAATTGAGAAATATAGTCAACTAGGGCGTTCACCCACTGATGTAGAGTTGATGATGTTTGCACAAGCAAATTCTGAGCATTGTAGACACAAAATATTTAATGCGAGTTGGGTGATTGACGGCCAAGTAAAAGACCAAACTTTGTTTGGCATGATAAGAAATACCTATAAACACTCACCTGAAAATATTTTATCTGCATACAGTGATAATGCAGCTGTAATGGTAGGACACGCTGCAACTCGTTTTCATGCTGATCCTATAACCCATCAGTATCAGTTTAATAATGAAGCTGTGCACATTTTAATGAAAGTGGAAACACATAATCATCCGACTGCCATTTCACCTTTTCCTGGTGCGGCTACCGGTTCGGGGGGAGAAATTCGTGATGAAGGTGCGGTGGGGCGTGGCAGCAGACCTAAAGCAGGATTAAGTGGCTTTTCGGTTTCAAATTTAAAGTTGCCCGGAAAGTTACAGCCTTGGGAATTTGAATATGGAAAACCGGAGAGAATTGTTTCTGCATTAGACATTATGAAACAAGGGCCGATTGGTGCGGCTTCATTTAACAATGAATTTGGACGACCCAATATACTGGGTTATTTTAGAACACTTGAAATAGATGCTTCTGTAAAAAATGATCTAAGTGATGTTCGTGGTTACCACAAGCCAATAATGATTGCGGGAGGTTTGGGTAATGTACGAAAAGAACATGTATTAAAAGAAAAATTTCCTGAAGGAACACCCATTGTTGTTTTAGGTGGACCGGCAATGTTAATTGGCCTTGGCGGTGGCGCTGCATCATCTATGGCAAGCGGTGCCAGTACTGAAGATCTAGATTTCGCATCGGTTCAACGTGGCAATGCTGAAATGCAACGCCGTTGCCAGGAAGTAATTGAACAGTGTGTGGTTCGTGGAGATGATAGCCCTATTATTTCTATACATGATGTAGGAGCCGGGGGGCTATCGAATGCCATTCCTGAATTAATTCATGATGCTGATTTAGGGGGTAGTTTTGAAATTAGAAACATCCCTAACGCTGAGCCAGGCATGTCGCCAAAAGAAATTTGGTGTAACGAGGCACAAGAACGTTATGTGGTGGCTGTAAACCAAGATAAATTAGATGAATTTGAAGCTTTATGTAAGCGCGAACGTTGTGTTTATGCAGTAGTTGGGCACGCAACTAAAGTTCCACAATTAACGCTATCAGATGACGCTTTTGATAACCATCCAATTGATATTCCGATGGATGTTTTATTAGGCAAAACACCAGTGATGACGCGCAATGTAGATTCAAAATCGAACTCATCATTTCCACTTAAAACAGCTGAAATCGACCTTGAAGAGGCAATCCATAGAGTTTTACAAATACCCTCTGTTGCATCCAAAAGCTTCTTGATCACCATTGCGGATAGAACTGTAACGGGAATGGTTGCACGCGATCAGTTTGTAGGTCCTTGGCAAGTACCTGTTGCGGATGTTGCAGTTACTTGTAGTGACTATAAAGGGTACACGGGTGAAGCGATGTCGATGGGTGAACGAACACCTGTGGCATTGTTATCAGGGCCTGCATCGGGTCGCATGGCAATATGTGAAGCAATTACAAATATTCTTGCCGCAGATGTAAAACAACTTTCAGATATTCGCTTGTCTGCAAACTGGATGTCGCCTGCCGGGCATGATGGTGAAGATGCTAACTTATTTGCAACCGTGCAGGCTGTAGGCGAAGAGTTGTGCCCTGATTTAGGTATCGTCATCCCCGTGGGTAAAGATTCTTTATCAATGAAAAGCCATTGGAATGAATCGACAGCAAAAGGAAGCACTAGCAAATCAGTAACCGCACCTTTATCGTTAATCATCTCAGCGTTTGCATCTATTAATGATGTTCGTAAGACACTAACGCCTGAGCTTAATGCAGATTTAGAACAATCCAATTTATTGTTAATTGATTTGGGCGTTGGCAAAAACCGATTAGGTGGCTCTGCCATTGCACAAGCGTACTCCCAAATTGGAGAAACTCCTCCAGATTTAGATGATGCACATTTAATTAAAAACTTTTTTGCAGCGATTACTGAATTAAAAAATGAAAAATTAATACATGCCTATCATGATCGTTCTGATGGAGGTTTATTAGCCTGTCTATGTGAAATGAGTTTTGCAAGTCATGTGGGATTAGATATTCACATAGATGTTTTGCAAAGTAATCTAACTGGTAATTTAAATGGTGATTTGGATACAGAGGTAATTGCTAGTTTATTTTCAGAAGAACTGGGTGCAGTAATTCAAATTAATGCAAATGATCTTGATCAAATTAACAAGATTATGATCAAACATCATTTAGGTGCTATGACACATGTGCTTGGCAAACCTAATAATACAAATACCATTAAAATTTTAACGAACAAGCAGGTACTTTATGAAGAAAGCTGGTCAAAACTTATAACGTATTGGTCTAGCACCAGCCATACTATTCAATCATTACGAGATAATCCAGATTGTGCAAACGAAGAACTGTCGTCTGTTACGGATACCAAAAACCCAGGGTTAAGTGCTCATCTAACTTTTGATATTAATGAACATACTAACGCACCTTATATACACTCAGGCATTCGGCCCCAGATTGCGGTCTTGCGTGAACAAGGTGTGAATGGTCACATTGAAATGGCAGTGGCTTTTGATCGTGCAGGATTTAACGCGGTAGACGTGCACATGACTGATCTAATTAATAAACGTCAACGGTTAAATGATTTTCAAGGCTTAGTCGCCTGTGGTGGATTTTCGTATGGAGATGTTCTGGGCGCCGGTGGTGGCTGGGCTAAATCGATTCTTTTTAATCGTTATTTAAAAGATGAATTTTCAGAATACTTTTCTAATCCAGATATCTTTGCATTGGGTGTATGCAATGGTTGCCAAATGATGTCGCAATTGAGAGAAATCATTCCTGGTGCAGAGCATTGGCCAAGCTTTGTGCAAAACAGATCAGAGCAATTCGAAGCAAGATTGGTCATGGTAGAGGTAAATGAATCTGCGTCCATGCTTTTTCAAGGCATGCAAGGTTCTACTCTACCTGTCGTCGTTGCACATGGTGAAGGTAGGGCAGAGATATCGGAACAATCGTTGGAATATTTGAAAACCCACAATCAGTTAATTATTAATTACATTAATAATGATTTGCAAGCTACTGATATATATCCATATAATCCTAATGGATCACCTAATGGCGCCACCGGATTTTGCAATGAAGACGGACGTATTACCATTATGATGCCACATCCAGAACGATTATTTAGAAGCATTCAACAATCCTGGTACCCCAAAGATTGGAAAGAAGAGGGTGCCTGGATGAAAATGTTTCGCAATGCACGAGAAATTCTTGCTTAATTAACTGGATTATCCACGTATTTTAGAATAAATTAGCGCACTTTTAATGCATATAATTTATACGCGATATTCATAAATATTATTAGGAAACCAAAAGCACGATTAGACGGTTATTTAGTATACAAATAGCGTCAATTTAATGTTGTCAGATGTTAATTAATTCAATTAATTCAGATAAATATGTCTACTTTCTGCACAAATACCTTATACTTATGTACGTAATTATATCCGATAAGATTAAGAACGTTTTATAAAATAGCATCATGAAGATTTACCTAATAAAAATTTCGATTACCGCAGCAATAATTTTGCTATCTCAGACTGTGAGTGGCGAATGGTACATTGGAGTGGATGCTGAGAAAAAAGAGGTTTTGCCATCTCCCAGTAGTTTGTCCGATAGTGACTTTTCGACTTATGACATTTTAAAGTACAAACAGAATGCAAATGATCAGGATTCTAATATTTCACTGTTTGGTGGATATCGTCCGACTCAAAATTTTTCATTACAGCTTGAATACCAAGATGATCTTTCATTCGGGCTTGACGAAATGTTTTCAGGATCGTCACTTTGGTATCCGGAAGCGGGTTCACAAAACTTCGAGTCGAACGGATTGTTTCTCTCTGGAATTAGCAGTTATCCCATAAACAATAGCGGCACGCTGTACATGAAAGGCGGTTTATTCAACTGGGAAGTAGATTCTAATTACTATGAAACTCGACCCGAATATTTAGGACAAACCCGAGGTACAGATTTATTCTATGGCGTAGGGGCAAATTATGATCTTAGTTCCCGATTTGGCGTAAGTGCAGAGTGGGAGCGTTATCAGATGGAAAAATCTGATATTGACTATCTATCAACAAAACTTAAATATAAGTTTTAGCACTATAAACCACCTATCTCTATCGGTAGATACGTACAGTATTTCAGGCTAAATGCCTGAAAACTACCCATATTTTCCAATTTTTATGTAATGTTTTAAGCTATAATTTAGCGCTAAATTCGTAACCCTTTAAATTTCGCAACATCCTTGCAGGAGACCTTTGTAATGTTTACAGCTGATATGACAATTGCCGGTTTTGATAATGATTTAACCGAGGCAATCAATAAGGAAATTCGTCGCCAAGAAGAGCACGTAGAACTTATTGCTTCAGAAAACTACACCAGCCCGCGTGTAATGGAAGCACAAGGCACTGTTCTAACCAACAAGTATGCTGAAGGATATCCTGCCAAAAGATATTATGGCGGTTGTGAATTTGTAGATGTTGCAGAGCAACTAGCAATTGATAGATTGAAAAGTTTGTATGGCGCAGATTATGCAAACGTTCAACCACACTCAGGCTCTCAAGCTAATGCTGCTGTATTTTTAGCGTTATTAGAACCACATGACACCATTATGGGCTTAGACTTATCTCATGGTGGTCACTTAACACATGGTTGTCCTGTTAATTTTTCTGGTAAGAATTACAAAGCCGTTCTTTATGGACTAAACGAAGAAACTGGCGAAGTGGACTATGATGAAGTTGAGCGTTTAGCGAAAGAGAATAAACCTAAAATGATCATTGCTGGTTTTTCTGCATACTCAAAAATATGGGACTGGCAACGGTTTAGAGATATTTGCGATGAAGTAGGCGCGTTATTGATGGTGGATATGGCTCACGTATCTGGGTTAATTGCGGCGGGTGAATACCCTAATCCAATACCTATAGCAGACGTATGTACCTCTACTACACACAAAACATTACGTGGTCCACGTGGAGGAATTATCCTTGCGCGTAAGAACGATGAAATTACTAAAAAATTAAACTCTGCAGTTTTCCCTGGTACTCAAGGCGGACCATTAATGCATGTAATTGCAGCAAAAGCCGTTGCGTTTCTAGAAGCTTCTAAGCCTGAATTTAAAGAATATCAACAACAAGTGGTTAAGAACGCTAAAGCTATGGCGGGCCAGTTTATGGAACGTGGATATAAGATCGTTTCCGGTGGTACTGATTGCCATTTATTCTTAGTAGATCTGATTGATAAAGGCATTACAGGTAAAGCAGCAGATGCTGCATTGGGAAATGCAAATATTACCGTTAATAAAAATACTGTTCCGGGTGATCCACAATCACCTTTCGTAACCAGTGGTTTGCGCATTGGAACGCCCGCTGGCACTACGCGTGGATTCAAAGAAGCAGAATGCATAGAACTTACTAACTGGATCTGCGATATTTTAGATGATTTGGAAAATCAACAAACTATTGATCGTGTAAAAAACCAGGTTCTTGATTTATGTAAACGTTTTCCTGTTTACAGCTCAAGTGATGAGCAACAAGCCGTCGCATAAGTTAAGAGCGATCTAAACCTTAATAAGGCTTTACATATTTTATGCATTGTCCTTTTTGCAGGTCTGAAGAAACAAAAGTCATCGATTCACGGCTTGCGAGCGAAGGGTATCAAGTTCGCAGGCGTCGTGAATGTTTAGATTGCAATGAAAGATTCACTACATTTGAGTCTGCAGAAAGGAATCTTCCTAGAGTGGTTAAGCATGATGGTAGAAGAGAGCCTTTTAATGAAGAAAAACTGCGCAAGGGAATTATTCTAGCCTGTGAAAAACGACCCGTAGCTACAGAAGATATAGACACGTCTATAAATATAATTTCACGTAAAGCTTTAGGTGTAGGTGAACGTGAAATATCAGCAAAGGTTATTGGTGAATGGGTTATGCAAGAATTGCGTTCGCTAGACCAAGTAGCCTATGTTCGGTTTGCTTCGGTATACATGAGCTTTGAAGACGTGCAAGCGTTTAAAGACATCATAGATCGTGTCGAAAATGACCTAACTCCTGAAATGCTCAAAAGTCAGCTAGCGTTAATTGCTGACGACATAGAAAAAAAACCGCACTAAACTTTCATAATTAGCTGGCAGCTAATCAATTATGAATAAAACCTCCTATGAACAAGCCTTTATGGCTGAAGCATTGCAATTAGCAACTAAAGGCTTATATACGACGCGAACAAATCCACGAGTTGGCTGTGTAATAGTGAAAGACAATACGATCATTGGCCGAGGCTATCATGTCACTACTGGTGGACCACATGCGGAAGTAGTAGCGCTAGAATCTTGTAATAGTGCCGGCAATAGTGCAGAAGGTGCAACCGTGTATGTTAATTTAGAGCCTTGTTCGCATACGGGCAAAACACCGCCCTGTGTCGAGGCATTAATAGCAGCCAAGGTGTCTCGCGTTGTTGCTGCAATACTGGATCCTAATCCACTGGTGCAAGGCAAGGGTATTTCACAATTGCAAGATCATGGTATCGAAACAAAAACAAATATACTGGCAAATGAAGCAGCGGAATTAAACAAAGGTTTTATTAAGCGTATGCAAAATAATCAGCCATATGTCACGGTAAAATCTGCAATTAGCTTAGATGGAAAAACAGCATTGAGCTCTGGTGAAAGTAAATGGATTAGTTGTGAAGCATCACGTAACGATGTACAAAAACTACGTGCGAGAAATTGTGCAATTATGACGGGCATCAACACCGTCATTGCGGATGATCCGAATTTAACTGTTAGAATGACCTCAAGTGAGCTTGATGTTAGAGGCAATATCTCACAACCAAAAAGGGTTATTTTGGATACAAACTTGAGAGTTTCTTTGGACGCAAAAGTACTCCAGAATGGAGACGAAGTGATTATTTATACATGTGCAGATGAAAATGATAAATCAATTGCACTCAAAAAGAATATGAACGTTGAAGTGGTGCAAACAGTCAAGACAAATAATCATGTAGATTTAGAATTTGTTATGAATGATTTGGCTCAGCGTGGTTTTAATGAAGTGTTGATTGAAGCGGGTACAACACTCGTTGGAAGTGTATTGGAAAATCAGTTAGTCGATGAGATGGTTGTTTATATGGCTCCACATATGATGGGAAACGCTAGCAGAGGTATAGCAGATTTAAACTTTATTCAAAAAATGCAAGATCGTATCAAATTTGATTTTTCTCAGGTTAGAAAGATTGGCAGTGACCTAAGATTAGAGTTAAAACCAGATTATTCTTAACTAAAATTACTATTTACCTATGTCTACAATTGTTGCAGTTAAAAAAAATGGTATAGCTTGTATTGCTGCGGATACATTAACTACTTTTGGTGATGTTAAGCAGTCTAGTGAGTTTGACGATACTCATGACAAAATTTATCAATATAAAGATAATTACTTTGGGATAGTGGGCAGCGCTGCTCATCATATCGTAATTCAAAGTGTGTTAAAAAAGCATGGAGATGATTTAAATTTCAGTTCTCAATTGGATATATTTGAATCTTTTAGAAAGCTACATCCTATCCTTAAGGATGAATACTTTTTGAATCCAAAAGATGAAGAAGACGACCCTTATGAATCCTCAAGAATTGATACTCTCATTGTAAACCCGCATGGAATTTATGCAGTTTATGCACTAAGGGAAGTGTTTGAATATTCTCGATTTTGGGCCGTGGGTTCAGGTGGTGATATAGCATTAGGCGCCATGTACGCAATACACGAAAGCCTTGAAAATGCAGAAGAAATAGCAAAAATGGGAATAGAGGCGGGCGCAACCTTTAATAACGCAACGGCATTGCCATTGACTTCATACACCGTTAATTTAATTAAATGATATTTAAATAATGTTTACCGGAATCATTGAGGAAATTGGCATTATCCAAGATATTGCAAAGAAGAGTGATATCCATCAATTTCGCATTCAAACTTCTGAGGAATTTATGAAAGGTGTTAATCTTGGCGATAGTGTTGCAGTAAATGGAATTTGTTTAACGGCATATGACCTTCATAATGATTCGTTTCAAGTCGATGTGTCTACGGAAACAAAAGACTGTACAACCTTTGCGTACCCATCATCTGATCTCCAGGTTAATCTTGAACGCTCGGTGACACCCTCTACACGTCTTGGTGGGCATATGGTAAGTGGTCACGTAGATGGTCTAGGGACTTTAGTTACACGTGAAGACCATGAAAATGAAACCATAATGTGGATTAAAATACCTTCAGAATTGAGTAGATATATCGCTATAAAAGGTTCTATATGTATAAACGGTGTTAGCTTAACTGTTAATAAAACACTAGATGATCAATTCTGCGTTACAATCATTCCACATACATTGAAAAATACTACCTTGAAAACTATTAATACTGAAGATGTAATGAATATTGAAGTAGATTTAGTCGCACGTTATTTAGAAAAGTTATCACAGTCGACTTTGTAATAATTAGTAAGAACATTATCAAACATGAAACATAGTCAAACAATCGGTGCGAATTATTCTGGTAAAGCTTCAACTATAGCGATCGTATCAGCGCGTTTTAATGGTGAAATTGTTGAATCGATGCGCGTAGCTGCACACCAAACATTATTAGATAATGATGTAGACAAGAAAAATATAAGACACTTCTATGTTCCTGGAGCTTTTGAGCTGCCTCTTATAAGCAAAAAACTAGCAGAAAGTGAAAAGTTCGATGCTATTATTGCTTTAGGGTGTGTAATTCGTGGAGACACACCACATTTCGATTATGTATGTACAAGCAGTGCAGATGGAATATTACAAGCCAGCCTAGATACTAATATTCCTATTGCGTTTGGAGTGCTGACTACTAATACCATCGATCAAGCTCATGAGCGATCATCCAGTACCCATATTGAGCATAACAAAGGTAAAGATATGGCTTTAAGCGTGCTCGAGATGATTAATGTATTAAAAGAAATTTAATAACATTCACGTGGAACCTAAAAAGCGACATTGGTCTAGAAGGTTGGCATTGCAAGCTTTATATCAATGGCAGATATCTGGTCATGAGGCTGATGTTTTACTTGCACAGTATATTGAAGATGAAAATTGGGAAAAAGCAGACAAGGATTATTTTATTGATCTGGTTACGGAATCTATTAAACAACATGATGATTTGAAAGAAAGTATAACGCCACACTTAAACTTACCTTCTGAACAAATCGATCCGGTAGAAAACGCAATTCTATTATTTGCAACGTATGAAATTTTACATAAGACAGAAACCCCTACAAAAGTCATTTTGTCTGAAGCAGTTAATTTGTGTAAGAAATTTGGTTCTATAGAAGGGTTTAAGTTTGTAAACGGAGTTTTAGATAAGGTCTCCCACCTGCGTACTTAAGATTGCATTTATCCACAGCAACTAAATTTATCTAATCATTTGTCGGAACAAGCGCTAATTCAAAAATATTTTTCCAGACATCAATCTACATATGAAAATGTAGAGGTAAGTGTTGGGGATGATGCCGCTATAGTTTGCCCACCAAAAGATAGCAAACTGGTTGTAACAACCGATACTTTAAACTCTGGTGTTCATTTTTTTCCAGACTGCAAACCAGAACACTTAGGTCACAAAGCTTTAGCAGTAAATCTTAGTGATATTGCAGCTATGGGTGCTACGCCCTTATGGGCAACATTAAGTTTATCGTTGCCAGATACTAATCATGAATGGTTAGATAGATTTTCTAATAGCTTCTATTCATTGGCTGAAATTTATAATATGAAGTTAGTGGGAGGAGATATGGTGAAAGGACCATTGTCCATAACCATTCAGATCATTGGCTCAGTAAACAGTCAACAAGCATTACTTCGTAGTAATTGTAAAGAGGGAGATTTAATTTACGTTTCAGGATGTCTAGGTGATGCCGCGTTTGGGTTAAAACTCTTGCAAGATGATTATACAATTCCATTATCTTCAAAAGACAAAAATTATTTTTTAAATAAGTTTCATATACCCAATCCGAGGTTTGATATATCAGAAATTATTAAACTATATGCGCATGCAGCAATAGATATTTCAGATGGATTCATCATTGATTTGCAGAGAATGACAAATGCGAGTGGCAAAGGCGCTGAAATATCTTTAGAGAAAATACCAATATCTACTTCTATGAAAAAATTTGTGAATAATGATGATGATATTAAAGAATTATTAGTAGGTGGAGAAGATTATGAGCTAATTTTTACAATAGATAAAAATCATAAAAGCAAACTTGAAGAATATAGTAATGATAAAAATATTATATTTTCTGAAGTTGGAAAAGTAGTGAGAGGCTCTGATATTTCAATGTTTAGCAATGGGATAAAAGTAGAGCTTCCAAAAAATATAGGGCACGACCATTTCAAATAAGTATGAATAATTCAATTATAAAGATTGTATTAACAAATCCTATTCATTTACTGTCATTTGGATTTGGCTCGGGATTATCACCAAAAGCTCCGGGCACCATGGGCACTCTCGTTGCGATACCTATTTTTCTTGTAATGAGTCAATTAACGTTTGCGATTTATCTATCAATACTCATGATTATTTTTGTTATTGGCTGTTGGGCTTCCGAAAAAACAGCAAAAGCATTAAATGTTCATGACCACCCAGGGATCGTCATTGATGAAATTGCTGGCTATCTAATCACGATGATTATGGTTCCCGTTACTTGGTATTGGGTGCTTTTAGGATTCCTTCTTTTTAGATTGTTTGATATCTGGAAGCCTTGGCCGATTTCAGTCATCGACAAACAGGTTAAAGGCGGGTTTGGAATAATGCTGGATGACGTGCTTGCAGCCCTCTATAGCCTGCTATCCCTACATATCGTAATTTGGTCGGTGAATTTCTTCTAATTCATGACCTAGCCTACGTGGCAAGGTAAACTCTATTTGTGAGGAATATACTACTATATTTCAGTTAGATATGATTAATTCTGCAAATCTGAATTAGATGTTTTGTGGTAGATTATTAAGCTAATTTAAACTTCAATTTCACAATAAGAAATATTATCAAATAACGTATAGCAACTAGCTACTGGAAAATATGGGTGTATTAGGAGCAATTCGCGTAGATGGAACGATTGATCAAATCATCGCGCAAGGTTCAGGTTCTGATTATCAAAAGAATCTAGCCAAATTACAAAAAATTGCAAATAAGGCAATTCCTAAACTTGCTGGGCGTCTGGAAGGCACTAATCAAGATCAAAGCAAGAATATTATAAAAATATTATGCGAATTAGCTACCGTGAAAAATGCTGAACACTTTAAGCCATTATTTTCACATCAAAACAATCAAGTGCGAGATGGTGTAGTAGATGCATTATCGCGTTCAGTCGAGATCGACCCCAATAGATTTGTTGACTTGTTTGAGAAGCAGAATGCATCAAAACCCATGATCATTGCATTACTCACGGCACAGAAGCAAAAAGTTAACGGTGCAAAGCTATTACGATATGCCTATAAATTAGAACATAACGATCAAGTTGCTTTATTTAAATTATTAGAAACCATTGCTAGTGATACGATCGTCCCTGAATTAATGAATAGAGTCGACACTAAAGATCCTATTATTCGTACACATATTACTAAAGTATTAGCAAAATTTGACACACCGAGCGTCAATGAATCATTAAATAAGCTTTTAACAGATGAGAACAAAGCAGTGCGCTTGGCTGCATTAGATGGTTTATCTAAATCAAACACAATTGATGATATTGAACAATTATGTAAGTTGATTAGTGATCCAGATTTTAAAGTCCAAAATAAAGCTATAGAAGCTATCGTAAATGTAAAACACCCGAAAACAGTATTATATTTAATACCTCATTTAAAAGATGAATCAGAATATGTGCGGCGTGCTGCAGTAGAGATATTAAATGAGATTGCAGATAAAAAATCAGTTAAAGACTTATTGAATGCAATTAAAGATGAAGATTGGTGGGTAAGAAGTCGAGCTGCAGATGCTCTAGGCAAGATAGGTGGAAAACGTGTCGTCCAAGCAGTTATCCAGTTAATTAAAGATGACGATGAATTTATTCGACGTTCTGCAATAGAAATTATTAATGCGACTAAAGATGATAGTACTTTTGAAGCATTAGTTCAGTCATTAGATGATTCAGACTGGTGGGTTAGAGAACGTGCAATTGATGGATTAGCAGAGCTTGGCAACAAAAAATGTGTGCCGATATTAATCAACATGCTAAGTAAAAATTCAGATAATGAAGCTATGGTTGTTGTATTACTTAAAGCATTTGCCACCCTTAAAGCCTCTGAAGCAACTAAAATATCTGTAAAAATGCTGAAAGCAAAGTCAGAGAATATCATTAAAGAAACTATTAAGACTTTAATGATTATCACAGATGAAAGTGACGTTGAGATTGTCGTTAAAGAAATTGACAAAGTAATTGCAAATCAAACAGAAGAGATACAAGAACTCGGACAAGAAGCAATTAATAAAATAGTAGAACAAGAACCAGAAGGTTCCTCTATACAAGTATTTAAAAGTGATGATATTGATGTCAAAAATGACACGTTGACAATGCCAGGCAAAGTTACTCGGGGATCAGTATCAACCGAATCTAAAATTATCAACCCTGATGATATGCAACCTGATGATATGCTTGCAGATCGTTATCGATATATTAAGAAAATTGGCAAGGGCGCATTTGGTTCAGTATTTCTTGTTGAAGACACTATTATTAGTGAAGAAATTATATTGAAGTTTTTAAATGCTCAGTTTGTTACAGACGAAAGCATAATTAAACGATTTATCTATGAGCTCCGTTTTGCTAGAAAAATTACACATCCAAATGTAATCCGTATCTATGACATGCTTTCTTTTGGAAAAGCACATGCCATATCGATGGAATACTTTAGAAGTCATACCTTAAGTGCAGAGGTGAAAGACAAAAAACCAATGGACATCGAGCGTGCAATGAAGTTTGCATTTGACGTGTGTGCTGGTATGGAAAGTGCTCATGCTGCAAATGTTGTTCATCGTGATTTAAAACCTAATAACATCCTTATAAACGAAGAGAGTATATTAAAAATTGTTGACTTTGGTGTCGCTGCAGCTACTCAATCTACTGATACAAAGTTAACTAAGACAGGTTTGTTGGTAGGCACACCTACCTATATGGCTCCTGAACAAGTCTTGGGCAAAGATGTTGATGAACGTACTGATATATATAGTTTAGGCGCAATTATGTACGAAATGCTAACCGGAAGGCCTCCTTACTCTGGGAAAGATAGCATGTCTATTATGTACCAGCATGTTCAAGGTAAAGCAACTAAGGTAAGCGAGAAGAATGAAGCAGTGAGCCAAGAACTGAGTGATATTGTTTCTAAAACGATGAGTGTTAAAGCAGAACAAAGATTTCAAAGTATGGGTGAATTAAAAGACGCTATTGAGCATGCAATGTCTTAACAAAGTATGAATATTATTCAAATAATGGCTAAATATTATGGCAAGAATTGATGCGTTTTTAAAATTAGGACGTGAACAAAGCTGTTCTGATATACATTTAGCGGTTGGCGTGCCTCCTATGTTTAGAATGCATGGAGACCTTGTTCCTATTAAATTTAGAGATTTAGGTGATACAGAACTAGAAGGCTATATGAGCGAGATTTTAACAAAATCTCAGAAAGAAAAATTTAGAAAAGGTGATGATTTAGATTTCTCGTATATGTCGGAAGGAGTCGGAAGATTCCGTGTTAATTTATTTAGAAAAGCATCAGGAATTGGTGCTGTGTTTCGACATATTCCTACAGAAATCCCTGCTTTTGAAACATTGAAATTGCCACCGGTTATTAAAACATTTGCAGAATTTAAACAAGGTATGGTGTTAGTTACTGGTTCAACAGGTACTGGGAAATCCACAACACTTGCATCATTAATACATCATATTAACAAAACACGTAAAGAAAATATCATCACGCTTGAGGATCCAATTGAATTTATTCACCCAAGCTTAAACTCTCAAGTAATGCAACGTGAAGTCGGTACACATTTAAATAGTTTTGGCGATGGTTTACGTGCATCGTTGCGTCAAGACCCAGATATTATTCTGGTGGGTGAGATGCGTGATGCAGAAACTATTAGTATGGCTATGTTAGCGGCAGAAACAGGGCATTTAGTATTCGGCACACTTCATACAACTTCTGCAACCAAATCCATAGATCGAATTATTGACGCACTACCAGCAGAGCAACAAGGACAAGGAAAAATATTTTTATCTAAAAACTTACATGCAGTAGTAACACAAGACTTATTGAAAACAGTAGACGGTCGTGGCAGAAGAGCTATCGTTGAGATTATGATTATGAATCATGCCATAGGGAATTTAATTATGTCTGAAAAGAATTTTCAAATACCAAATCAAATACAAACTGGAAGTGGTGTAGGCATGCAGCTTAAAGATCAAGCTTTATTAGCCGCAGTGCAGAATAAAGAAATAGATCCAGATGATGCATACTTACATGCAAATGATAAAAAGCTATTTCAACAATTTGTTACTGACCCTGATTTGTTACCAAAATCTAACTAACAAATATTTAAACAAAATTTAAATAAAATATAAATATTAGATAGATAAATTATGATAGATATCGATACTCTTTTAGAAATGTTAGTGGCACGCAGTGGTTCCGACCTACACCTGCTCTCAGGTGACCCACCTAGAATGAGGGTGTTAGGTGACCTAGAAACCATTTCAGAAGACAAAATAAGTGCAAAAGAGTTGCTTGATGCAATTAATAGCTTCATGCCAGCTCGTTCTCGAACAGTTTTTGAAAAAGAGGATAATGCTGACTTTGCACATAGCATTGAAGGTTGTGGCCGCTTTCGTGTAAATGCGTTCAGGCATTTAAATGGTGTTGGTGTAATTATGCGCTCAATCCCAATGGAAACGGCATCATTAGATGATTTATCGATGCCAGACATCATGACGAGTATTAGTAAGCAAAAGTCCGGGATGATTCTGGTAACTGGTAAAACAGGCTCTGGTAAATCAACAACATTAGCTGCAATCGTTAATGAAATTAACCAGACATTAAAAGGCCACATACTTACTATTGAAGACCCTGTAGAATTTGTTCATGAGCAAAAGAATTGCTTGATGAGTCAACGTGAAGTGGGTGAACATACGCATTCATTTGCTCATGCATTACATTCGGCTCTTCGTGAAGATCCTGATGTAATACTCGTAGGTGAAATGCGAGATTTAGAAACTATGAGTCTTGCAGTTACGGCTGCAGAAACAGGAATATTAGTTTTAGGTACCTTACACACGAATAGCGCAGCTGATACGGTAGATCGCATCATCAATTCATTCCCCACAAATAAGCAAGACCATATCCGCACAATGTTATCAACTTCATTGCGTTCTGTTATTTCACAACAACTTATAAAAACAGTAGATGGTAATGGCAGAGCTGCTGCTGTTGAAATTATGATTAATACGCATGCTGTGGCTAATATTATTCGTGAAGGAAAGACCGACCAAATTGACAACTCAATTCAAGGTGGAAGAGCCGTAGGCATGCAAAGTATGGATACTGCTATAAAGAAGTTGTTAACTGATGAAAAAATCAGTCCTGAAGCTGCATTTGAAGCAGCAAATGACAAAAGTCAGTTCACACAATTTCTAAAGAAAAATAATGAAGCAACAGCCTGATAAGACCCATGTTCTTTTTAAATAAAGCCATAATAACCTCAATACTTTGTTGTACGCTAGTTTATGCGACCGAACAAAATGTTTCGCATATAGAAGTGATGGCGTTATTTAAAAACAAAGCGATGGTTAATATAAATGACAAACAACATCTTTTAGTAATTGGAGAGCCTGCGATCTCTGGAGTGAAACTGATTGAAGCAAATAGTAAATATGCAGTGTTAGCTGTCGATGGCAAACAGTCGAAATATAGCCTCGGGAATCGTGTCAGTGCAAGTTACAATAAAGCTGAAAAAAAGAAAGTGCAGATATATCGTGATGCCGCAAATATGTTTAGGACCGTTGGTTCAATTAATGGCTATCCTGTTGATTTTCTTGTAGATACTGGAGCTACATCCGTTGCATTAAATTCTGAACAGGCTAAACGTCTTGGGATACAATATAAGCTTGAAGGTGATGAAACGATAGTATCAACAGCATCCGGGAAAGCATTGGCGTACTCAGTTTCACTTGATCAAGTGAAAGTAGGGGAGATCTTGCTAAGGAATATAGATGCTGTAATTATTGAGGGTAATTCGCCCACCACGCCATTATTGGGAATGTCTTATCTGGGAAGACTCAAATTAAATAATGAAAATCAATATTTAGAATTAGAAGAAAAGTATTAAGACGAAATATGGCGAGAGACAATAAAGACGTTACAATAATGTTTGTAGATATAGCAGGTAGTACACGGTTATATCAAGAATATGGAGATACATTAGCACAAGACAGTATTGCTCGATGTTTGATTCGTATGTCTGAGATCATAAAGCGACATAAAGGTACCGTTGTTAAATTTATTGGCGATGAAATACTTTGCTATTTAATTGACCCTGAACTGGCATTTCAAGCAGCCTTTAAACTTCAAGAAACTGCAAAAGAAACTGTAGATTCTAATGGTGTTCGTTTGGCATTACGTATTGGCATGCATTATGGATCAGCTATTGTTGAAGCAACGGATATGTTTGGTGACACCGTAAATGTAGCTGCGGCTATGAGAGATATAGCTAAAGGTGGACAAATTATAGCTACAGATGAAATTGTAAAGCATATTCCACCAGAAATTGCACATTTTACAAGACGATACGACACCTCTCGGATTAAAGGACGTCAAGAGCAAACTACAATTTATGAGGTTATGTGGGAAGGTGAAGCCTCAACACAAATTTTATCGGGTACGACGACTTTGGAGAACATGAAGTCGTCAAAATTACAACTCTCATTCCAGGATTGTGAAATTGCATTACTTGCAAATATGCCAGCACTGACAATTGGCCGTGACTTAAATTGTGGCATAGTGGTTGAAGGTAACTTGGTCTCTAGACAACATGCTGTAGTTGAGTATCGACGAGGCAAGTTCTTAATAAAAGATCAAAGTACTAATGGAACGTATGTTTTGACTGAAGATGGCCGCAGTATTTATTTGCGTAGAGAGGAGTTTCCTCTGTGGGGCGAGGGGAAAATCAGCTTAGGAAAAACCATACTTAACGACGATGACCCAGATCTTATAGAATTCACTACTCTTTAATTCCTTACGATTCACTATACAATATAAACCTTCATTTTTAAGTCTTCTTACTTTAGAAGCTTATAGTCTATTAATATATTTATACTACTATGAAAGTACGCACACGTTTCGCACCGAGTCCTACCGGTTATTTGCATATTGGTGGAGCACGAACTGCATTGTTTAATTGGCTTTATGCACGAAAATTTAATGGTGAATATGTATTAAGAATAGAAGATACAGATCATGAACGTTCAAAAGCTGAATTTAGCGAGGACATCCTTTCTAGCCTATCCTGGTTAAACATTAACTCAGATATTGAGCCAGTATATCAGTCAAAGCGGACAAGCCTTTATAAGACAACTATCGAAAAGTTACTTGCTGAAGGCAATGCTTATCATTGTTATTGTTCAAAAGAACGTTTAGATAAACTGCGTGAAACTCAAATTAAGAACAAACAAAAAGCTCGCTATGATGGGGCTTGTCGTAATTTAAATAGGACACCTGATGCTAGCGAAAACCCAGTGGTTAGATTCAAGAATCCATCAAGTGGAAATGTAAAGCTTAAAGACCAAGTAAGGGGTGAGGTTATTGTAAATAACGCTGAACTTGATGATTTGATATTAGCCCGCGCTGATGGTTCACCTACTTATCATTTAACCGTCGTTACCGATGACATCGATATGGAAATAACACATGTTATTCGCGGAGATGACCATTTAAATAATACTTTCCGACAGCATAATATATTTTTAGCTTTGAATGAAAATCCACCTATCTATGCACATATTCCATTAATACATGGAACGGATGGCAAACGTTTATCTAAGAGACATGGAGCAGTATCTGTTAACCAATATAAACAAGAAGGATATTCATCAATAGGCTTACTAAACTATCTTGTTCGATTAGGCTGGTCTCATGGTGATCAAGAAATATTTAGCATCGATGAAATGATTAAAGAGTTTAATTTATCTTCTATTCAACAATCTGCAGCTACTTTTGATACCGAGAAACTTCAATGGGTCAATCAACAACATATGAAGAACACCTCAGGGCTAGATATAGAAAAAGTATTACAGGAATTCTTCAGTTCTCATAATTATACTTATGATAATCAACCAAGCTTACCAAACCTTTATGATGCCTTGAAAGATCGATGCAAGACATTACAAGAGTTATGCGATTCAAGTGTATTTTTGTACTCAGATATTGATAAATATGATGAGAAAGCAGCAAAGAAAAATTTTACATCCGACAAGATAGCAATATTAAACACGCTTAAATCAAGGTTTGATAATGTAGATCACTGGATAGCAGAAAATATCCATACCGAAATTAAGTCTACCGCTGAAGCAATGGACTTAAAATTGGGTAATATAGCGCCAACTTTACGTTTAGCGGTAACTGGTGGAGCAACTTCACCATCTATTGATCTGACTCTTGAGCTACTAGGTGCCAAGAAGACCATAGAACGTATTGAACGAGCGATTGAATATATTTCAGCTACAGTATAGATTAGTATCACAATCCGATTGAATTCGGGGCTATAGCTCAGCTGGGAGAGCGCTTGCGTGGCACGCAAGAGGTCGGCGGTTCGATCCCGCCTAGCTCCACCAAATTAAGATACTTTTTCGATTACATTATGGCAATTAACCCAATTATTAATGACCGCCGCAATAAGCCTGAAAGGAGAAGTGGGGCAGCGATCAATCAATTCCCCATACTCACACAAGAGGGATTAAATGTGCGTTCAGATCGCCGCGCTATTCCAGAGCGCAGAATTTCAAATATCATCGTAAAAGAGTGGTTTGTAAAAGAATCTATTTTCAAAACACTTTTCAAGAATAAAAGCAAAAACAACAACAAATAAATCAAATATATTATTTAAACGCCTAATTTACCCTGCCGCACTAGCTTTACACGATCCTCATCAATTTTCTTACCAATTAACTGTGCAGTTTGTATAACGTTGTCAGGGGTTCGCATATTCCTTGATAAAGTTAGATCAGCTGTATAAGCACCGCTATTAGCGACCATAATTACACCATTGACATCTAGCTCACCATTTTGGTTGCTTACATAAATTTGAAAGCCATCTTCTATGGGTGTGAATTCGCTATTTATATCACCCAAGTTAAGTGCAAACACTCCCAGAATTCTTGTGTTCGCAGTTTTAAGTATTCCATCTGCATTAAAAGGAATTCCATTTTTTAAATCTAAAGACTTAAAATCTGCATCAAAGCTACCGTTGATGATTAGACCATAGCGTTCAAAATAGGGCGCAAGTAATGAAAGGTCACCGACTAGATCCATATCTTTATTATAAACATCAGAACCTGTGTAAGAAGTTTCAAGTCCACCGGTTAAGTCATCTGAATCAAACGATATATCTACTTCAACTTTCCCTGTTAGCAAGCTTAACGGTTTTGCCGTCCACTTTGTGTTCTGTAAACCAATTTTATCTACCACTATCGTTTGAGCATTACCTTTTAATAAAGTACCGCTTAATCCATTTGTAGAAATGTTGTTAGGCAAGTATTTTGCAATCATTGAAGCAGGTGCAAAATAACCCACCGCACCAATAAAAATCACTAACGCGAGGACAAGTTTTATTAGTATTTTCATATTAATTTAGGTTTTTTCTTATTCATTTATCGTATTAAAGTAACTTTCCCTGTTACTTTACCGATCTGATCTGAGCGATTTAGTGAGGCATCTGCTACTTCAATTGTATTTCTTCTTTCCAACTCACCCAACAGTACAATGAGGTAATCAAATGCAATATTTTCAACCCAGATTTGAACGTTATTTTCACCTTTAGGTTCAATACGTGTAATAGCAGGGCGTATACCCATTTGCTTCGCACCGGTGTCTACAATTGCCAGTAAAGAGCGCCCATCATTAACTTTATTAAATAAATTAGGATTAATACGTTTCAAATGTTCAACTTCCTGCTTCTTGATCATCATCCAGGTCACTGTGTCTTGTTTAGCATCTACTCGTTTTTGCTTTGCATCTCTGCTTGATGCAATAGGTGACCATATTGCTAAATATAAAATAGCCAATGAAACCAATACTGCTGCTACGAGAACCATATAACGTTCTCTAGATTGAAGAGCTTCCCACCAATCTTTCATTTTACGTCTCCTTTTATAACTACGAGTTTGGCAGCTACGGTATTACCTTGTGTATTTGCAGACTCTATCTCTGCAGAATAATTTTTACTTTTCAAGTTTTGTTTAACACTATCCAGTATTTGCACATCAGGTGACTTTACATTCATATTGAGTGTACCTTCTCGATAGATCATAGTGTCTATATCAACTTTCCCAGCCTGTTTCATAGATTCACCACTTAAGGCAAGCAATTCCATAAAACCTGCTTGTGACCCTGAACCGGTTGTATTCAGAAAGTTTTTTAACCTGGCTTCCATTTTTGTTCGTGCACTATCTGCAGACACATTTTGCATATCCGGGAAGGTTTGTTTCATGACTTGCACTATTTGTGCATCCAGATTTTTTTCTTGTTTACTCAATCTTGAATGATCAATAAATACAGAGATAAAAGATAGGGCAATCCAGACCCCGAATAACATAGCAGCTACTTTCCATGGGCCTAGCTGATGATGTTTCTTATCTTTATTTTTGTAATTAGATTGCAATAGATTGATACATTCATCTTCATCCAATCCATCAGCAAATAGACCTGGAGGGCAATCATCTAATTCATTAATACTGATAGGTAAGTTAAGTTTTTTAATACCTGTTTGCTGATCATCGCAACAGTAGACATTAAGTTCAGTCGGCGTTATTTCAGCTTGACGCAATGAAGAAGTAAGCATTTGCTGAAGGTTATGAAGATCGATAGTAAAACCTTGATACCTCTCAGTGCGAACTAATGCACGCTCATTCTCTATTAAAATAGTCCATGTGCCTTCTCGAAATGGCAAACCAAAAACGTCGGCGGTTAATACATCAGGATAAATATCTGCTTGGGATAGTTGATCCAAAATTGCATCTATCGTGCGCTTGTCTATTACTGCAACTGGAAAATCATTTTCACCATAACGTTGACCCACAGCAAAATGTAGATCTTCGACATCATCTGCGAGCTCATCTTCAAGTGCAAAGGGAACGGCTTTAAGAAGATGTTTTTGTTTTCGTGCTCGGGTATTAACATTAGTAAGCAACATTTGCTCTAAAGGTAACAAGACCATTACATTAGCATTCTGTGTGACCGTAGAAACCTGTTGCAGACGCGCTTCAGCACCTCTAGTAATAGGCACACCTTCTTCGTCTAATTTTATCCATTTTACAATGTGAGAGTCTTCATCTTCAGAACTTTGTAATAAATCACTTTGTATATATAGAATTACGGTTTCTTCCATAATATTTCTCTTTATATTGTCTTAATAATGCTTTTGGTTAATATTTCTAATTAATATATTCTAGCTTATATCTTTTAATTAAAGTCTTTGACTGCGTTTAATTATTCTCAAATTATTGCCGCCGCCACGATAAATCATGCTCACCATCTTCACTTGGCTATTGCCGATTACACATCGCGTATTTAATAAAAAATGATTGCTTTCGATAGCAATAGGGCTGTTTTGTATATCCGCAGTGAGCCCTCTCTGAGTAAGAGAATTTACAAATTGCTGTGGATTACTAAAGTGCTTGTCATCTCGCTCTTCTACCAGCTCTTGCCCAACCCCGGGAGGGATATTAGGTCCCAAGGTTTCAAGCACCTCTGCAGATGCTGTATTAATATTTAATGGGGCATTTAAATCTGTCAAGGCAGTAATATGTGGCAGCAATTTAAAATACATCTCATCGGTAAAGCCGTGTATTAAACGCAGTTCTGAAATATCACTCATCGGCTGGTCGGCTGGCAAATAGGGCGCCTCTAGGCGACTGTATACGTCAGCCTCTGCACCTTCAGAGCATTCCGGATTTGAGTTATCTGAATCAATCCAGTCTATAATGGCACACACCAATCCAGGACTGATATCTAAATTAGAAAACAACCGTTCAAAACGATTCTTCATAACCGTATTAACAGTATTACCTTGTTTGAGCAGATTCACATTTAATTTGCTTTGAGCATCTTCTAATTGACCTTCTATTCGCCCACTAGGTAATGGAAATACCAAAGGTTGACCATTATTCCACCAGGCGTTGTCAACATCATAGGCATCATAATTATTGTTTTCTGCATCTCTGGCCAGAACCGCCATGGCCCATTCTTCTGCACCTTTTGCATATGACCAGGCCTGGCCGCTATTAAAAGCAGTTACCGTACGCCTGAAATTTAATTCGTAGTTTTCAGCAATGGATACCGATGCAATCACAGCAAGCGAAACGATGAGTACTGCAGTGATTAATGCAACACCTCCTTGTTTATTTCTTGACGGATATTTCATTATATTTTCAAGAAGTTGTGGGAGCTGCAAATAATCGTTTTATTTCTTCCATTCGCTCAACTTTAATTGTCAGCTCAAGAGCGTGTGGAATTTCATATTGAGGAACCGTGCCGATTTGCTGCACAGCATTACTATTTAACGGTGGCCAGGTTGTATGCCATTGACCGGCACGGTAATAACGCAACTTTATCGATTCAACACCTTGAAGAAGCTCTGTAGTGAAATATTCTTCTGCAATAGCACCATCCAGCTGACCCCAAGTATGTCGCTTTAATACATTCTCATCTAATTCATAGGACACACGCTGCATTTTACTTCTGACAAGATTAGCGGGATTACGCCAACCCGCATGTGTAAAGCTAAATACTTTATCTTCATCGCCCACAAATGATGGTTGAATGTCTGAATACTGGTTTCGAATGGAACGATTAATCATTTGATTAATATCTTTTTCGAAATACCTAAACGTTAATTGCATATCTCTTAACTGGTCAGACGAACTTTTTAAATAGCTTTGGCCTTTTAATACATAATTAATACCGCCATAGGCCATAATTGACACCACACTAAAAATGAAAATAGCGATCATCATCTCTATCAGCGTAAAGCCTGATTGCGAAGTATTTTTAGGTTCTACATGCATAATAAATGGCATAACAAATGACTAATATTTATCACCTAGGGTTGAACATTAACGTAACTAATGTGGCATAGTTTTGTGCTGACTTATCTTTATCTTTGCGTACATAGACTTCTACACGATTGGTATCTGGATCTTCTGTTCCTTCAATTTTTCGTGTCCAGTGCCACGTTATACCGGCTAATTCTTCTTCACCATCACTAAAGCCTGTTTTAGGGTTTCCTGTTGTAAGTTCTATTTCCGCTATTTGATTTTGTGCCACCCAGTAAGCGAATGTTTTATCTCTAAGATGAATAGTATTAGAAGTGGTAGTAGTAACGGTTTTAATAACCGCTGCCATACCTAGCGCTATCACTGCGAGCGCAACCATTACTTCTAGCAAGGTAAAACCTCTATGAAATTTTATTAGGCTTGTCATTGGTTAACCGCATCAATTTCATATTTTCCATTTTCAGCCATCACCATCCTGAAGATATGGTCTGAACTATCAGTTAACTTAAGCTCAAAAGGACTAACAGAACCATCTGAAAGCATAAATACATGTGGTGTTATTTCTTTGAGATTTTTAGCAGAAAAATTCACCTGAACTCCTTCTAGAAATAACTCATAGGCTAAGCCATCGGGCAGGGTACGCTTTGATAAGATACGGTCACCTTCAATAGGTATCCAAACAGATCTTTCATTTCTATCTTTATCAATCACCGAAGTTAACTTATAAAAAGCGTAACTATCTTCAGTAAATAGTATTCCAAGTTCTTCGGAGTTAAAGATAGCTTGTTCTTTTGACAATTCAATTAACGCAGCCAACTGTTGCGATTTATGTGACATTCGATCTGCTTGATTGTCTCCAAACGCGAGCGTTGCAAAGGACACAGCTATACCGATAATAACAATCACTACTAATAATTCTAATAGAGAGAATCCCGAAGCACGTCTATATGCATTAGCATGTTTACTAAGGCTGAGTTGAATATTAGACATGCGGTTAGCCAGAAATGAATAGTTAATATAACTATCTTAAGTCAGCTGTTGATAGATCCTTATTGTTTTCTTCTCCACCTAATTTTCCATCCGCACCAAAGGTAAATAAGTCGAATTCAGCTCCACTACTACCGGGGTTAGCAAATTGGTATTCTGTACCCCATGGATCTAAAGGCATTCTTGGAATATAACCACCTTTCCTCCAGTTTTTTGCTTCAGGACTTCCACTAGGTTTAGTGACCAAGGCTTGCAGACCTTGATCTGTAGTGGGGTAGTTAAAGTTATCCAAACGATACAAATTCAAGGCAGATTCCAATGCTCGAAGGTCACTTAGAGACTTCTTTATGCGTGCCTCTTCAACTTGTCCAAATATATTCGGAGCAATTACAGCAGCAAGCAACCCTATAATTACCACCACCACAATTATTTCAATCAAGGTAAAACCTTTCATGCGCTGATTTTTTGAATGTTTAATCTTGTTCATATCACTTGGTAACTCTCTAAAATTAATTAACTCGCTGATTATTAAGGGCAAATATTACTAAATTGTATCAATAACTA
>CAZFEP010000018.1:0-7274 GCA_964517365.1 uncultured Thiotrichales bacterium
CGGTGAGAAGTAATTAGCCCCTAACCTTGTCTATAAGAAAACGACGGACTTTTAGTTAGTTCGTCGTTTTTTTATACATATTGAACTATCTACACTACATCGTGTTCCAAGCTATAAGGCAATGTACTTGTTATTGCCATATCAAATACATATGGTAATCACTAATTCTCATTGGAGTATTTATGATGTCAAAAAGATCACACATTAAACAGCTGGTCACAGCCGCCTGCACCATTCTCACAATTAGTGTATTGGCTCTTACAGTAGCTCATGCAAGCCATCACGGTGGTGGCAAAGATAAAATGAAAATGATGGATTCCGATGGCAATGGATCGGTTAGCAAAGAAGAGTTCATGAACTACAAGGAACAAAAGTTTATGAAAAAAGATGCCAATGGTGATGGTATGTTAACGGAAGATGAAATGAAAAAGCATTGCAAGCACAAGAAAGACGGCAAAGAGTAATTATCAGTTAGATGACAAACGTTAAGAACGGCAGCCTCAGAACCTGTCGTTCTTTCATCTAAATTGATCGAAAACTAATAAGACTTGTTAAATATATTGGTTCAATAAACAGTTTCAATAAACTGATTCAATAAGTAGGGTCGTACATATAGTCTAGAATCTTTTGCTTAAGATTATCGGCATTCTCTATCGTACTAATATCGCTCTTGATGGCTTCCTCAGCAACCGCAATAGCAATTTGAAGTGACACTTCGCGTATATTTCGTAATGGTGGATATATAGAGCCTACAGAAAGATCCTCCTCGCTAACAAGCTCCGCCACAGCCTTAGCAGAAGCTAAAAACATATCTTCTGTAATTCGTTCAGCTTCACTCACAATCGCGCCTAGGCCGATGCCAGGAAAAATGTATGCATTATTGCCTTGACCGGGCTTAATGACTTTACCTTGGTAATTAACTTCTGAAAACGGGCTGCCACTGGTAAATATTGCACGCCCCTGACTCCACTCATAAGCTTGCTCAGCTGAACACTCCGCACGTGAAGTTGGGTTAGATAATGCAAATATGGCGGGGCGTTCATTTAGCTCTGCCATGAGCTCGATAACTTCTTGTGTAAAAGTACCCGGAAAACCTGTGGCACCAATTAACATGTGTGGTTTTATTTGCTTAATGGCTGACACAAGATCTGCTGCAGGATGATCGTGTGCATAAGGTAAATTATGCGGTAACAAGTCATTACGCGATTTCACAACCAAACCGTCGATGTCCACAAACCATAGTTTCTTTCGAGCCTCATCTTCTGTTAGCCCTTCTTTTTGATATGCATAGCTAAGCAGATCCGCAATTCCTGTTGCAGCCGAGCCTGCACCTAGAAACATAATGCGTAAATCTTTAAATGCAATTTTAGATATCCGGGTAGAGGCATACACACCGGCTAAGGCGACACCTGCAGTCCCTTGTATATCATCATTAAAGCAGAGAACTTTATTTCGATATTTATTTAATATCTTATAAGCATTGGGAGTAAGGAAATCTTCGAATTGAATTAACGCTTTTGGATAAACTGTTTGCACGGATTGCACAAACTCATCTACCAAAGAATCATATCCATCCCCATGCAATCTCCTTTGCTTGACACCAAGATATAAGTCATCATCCAGTAACTCTTGATTATTCGTTCCCACATCCAGCATAACCGGCAAACATTGGCTAGGTAAAATTCCGGCACAGGCTACGTAAAGTGCAAGCTTACCAACAGGAATTCCCATGCCATTCGCACCCAAATCCCCTAGACCTAAAATTCGCTCGCCATCTGTAACTACAATTACACGCACATCTTTTTCAGGCCAATTCTTTAATATCTCGGCAACATTACCTCGATCTTCTGAAGTAATGTAAATGCCTTTTGACTCTCTAAAAATAGCTGCAAATTTTTTGCATGCTTCACCTACCGTTGGCGTATAAATTAACGGCATGATCTCATCGAGATGCTCCATGATTAAGCGGTAATAAAGACGTTCGTTTCTTCCTTGCAGTGCAGACAAAAAAACATAGCGCTCAATGTCTTGGTGTTTACGCCTCATGTTTTCAATTGCACGACGTAGTTGCTTATCTTGGTTGGAAACTCGGGGAGGCAGCAAACCTTGTAACTTATACTTTTCTCTTTCTTGTTTTGTAAAAGCGGTGCCTTTATTTAATGCAGGATTAAATAAAACATCATATCCATATACCTCTACATTTTTATATTCCATATTGATTCAATATTCTGGAATTATAATTCTGGAGAATTCATTACAAGCATTTTATTAACTTGCATATCTTCGATCGTGTATGGAATTCCTCCCACGCCTAAACCAGATTGCTTAAGGCCGGCAAATGGCATGCCATCAATACGAAATGCCGTATGGTCATTTAACATTACGGCTGAAGCATCGATGCGCTTATAAACACGCATTGCTTTATCCAGGTCATTGGTAAATACCGAAGCCTGGAATGAAAAAGGCAATGAATTAGCCTGTTGAATAGCCCAATCTAAATCCTCATACTCATATACGCATACCACTGGTCCAAATATTTCAGCGGTGCTCACCTTGCTGTCTAACGCAGGGTTTGCCAATACAGTGCATTCGTAACAGCTATTGCTTATCGCATTACCACCGGTAATACATTGTGCACCTTGTTTTTTTGCTTCATTCACCCAACCACTTACGCGCTCAACTTCTGCGGGACGAATCAATGGTCCAACGTCTGTTGTTTCTAAAATCGGATCACCAATTTTTTGTTGTTTAGCATAATCCGCAAGCTGCTCCGAAAAGGAACTTGCTACTTCTTTATGCGCAAATACACGTTGTACTGAAACACATACTTGGCCCGCATGATAAAATCCGCCCTTACCAAGTTTTTGCACAGCACTATCAACATCTGCATCTTCAGCCATAATCACAGGAGCTGCACCACCATGCTCTAAAGCACTGCGTGCTCCAGGTGCCAACTTTGAGTGCAACATCCAACCCACTTTTGCGCTGCCGATAAAACTAAAGAAACCCACACGGGCATCCGTTACAAGCTGCTCCGCCACTGCAATACTTTCTGGTATTACTGCCTGACACCACTCATTAGGTAACCCGGCTTGCCATAACATCTCCACAAAATTTAAACACGAGATCGGCGTATCTTGGGCAGGTTTTACGACTACTGGACACCCAGCTGCCACCGCAGCGGCAACCTGGTGAACAATTAAATTTAAGGGGTGATTAAATGCACTGACGGCAACCACAACACCAATCGGTTCTTTTTGAGTGATCGCAATGCGCTGCGAGGAAGACGCAGACATTCCCATAGGGATGACTTCACCTTGATGAGTTTTCAGGGTCTCTATACATAAATGTAAGCCATCAATCGCACGTGTAACTTCTACAATTGAATCCATTAATGGTTTACCGCCCTCTTGCGCCGCTTCAAATGCCAAACTATCTTTTTCCTGCGACATGAGCTGAGCAGTCTTTTCTAATACTTCTATTCTTCTATGTAACGGCAACCAGCTATCTTTATCACGATATAAAGAATATGCCGTACTCATCGCCTGTTCTATATGATCTGAATTTACCGTTTCCACTTCTGCAATAACCGATTGATCAAACGGTGCATGAACTTTTATTACACCAGCGGCAGGCGTTGATACCTTATGGAGCATTAATGGATATTTTTTATTACTCATATTTAATCAATCTTTCATTAATCATTTTTAATTAATATCATTCTAGTTACATTGGCAATTTACATTGGCAACGTAAGTTCACCAAGACGCTTGGTTAGCAGCATGTTCTCCCGATAATCAATCGGCACCACCACCAAACTAGGCACACCATCATTAAACGCAGTTTCTAAAGTGGATTGCAAAACTTTACTGTTATTAACATAGTAACCATTCCAACCAAATGATTTTGCTAACAACTCCCAATCTGGGTTGTTAAACGCAAGATCGGTATGTTTACCAAATTCCGCTTGTTGCTTCCATGCAATCAAGCCGTATTCATTATCTTCCCACACCATCATGACAATATTGCTATTCAATCGTTTTGCGGTTTCCATCTCTTGCACATTCATCAAAAAGCCAGCATCACCCGCAATGCCTAATACACGTCGATCCGGGTATACCAAGTTTGCTGCAATAGCGCCGGGTAATGCAAAACCCATCGAACAAAATCCATTGGGAATTAGGCAGGTATTTGGTTCATGGCAATGAAAATATCGTGCAATCCACATTTTATGAGCACCTACATCAGACAATAAAATATCATCCCGCCCTAACACTTGGCGTGCATCCCAAATGGCTTTTTGAGGTCGAATCTTATCAACTGTATCGTCGTCTTTATGTTCTGCCAGATCCTCCACCATATCTTGACGTACTTTTTGTTGCTTAGTTGTATCGTAAATAAACTTTGCACGTTGTTTAGCACGTTCGTTCAACGCTTCAAGCGTATGCGCTAAATCACCAATCAATTCGATTTGTGGATGATAGTTTTGATCAATTTCAGAAGGCATGAAATCAGCATGGATAATTTTCTTATCGCAGTTTGGGTTCCATAATTTTGGATGGTACTCCACCATATCGAAACCAAGTGTAATCACGACATCCGCTTGATCAATCAAATAAGACATTCGATCGCGACTGCCCAAACCGATCGTGAACAAGCACTGTTCTGAATCTACATCTACACAACCTTTAGCCATGAAAGTGCTCATCGCACCAATCTTGGTAAACTCACAAAACTCACGTAACTCATTGCTTGCACCTTTACGTGCCACACCATTACCCACCAAAATAATGGGGTGCTTTGCAGTCGCGATCATCTCAAAAGCATTATCGATTACCGCCTCATCAGGTACTGAACGCATATATCGCTGAGGTTTAATGGGCTGACTGTCTGTTTCTTCTTTAGCAATGTCTTCAGGTAATTCAATATGCACGGCGCCCGGTTTCTCAGTACGTGCTATGCGTACTGCTTTGCGAATAATTTCTGGGATAGTATTTGGATGTAAAACAGTAGTCGCCCATTTCGTTACCGGCTCAAACATTTTCACCACATCCATAATTTGATGTGACTCTTTATGTAAACGTTCTGTAGAACCTTGACCGGTTAACACTAACATCGGTGCACGATCCATATTCGAATCTGCAACACCCGTAATTAGATTTGTAGCGCCCGGCCCTAAAGTACCCAAACAAGCTGCAGGGTTACCCGTTAAACGACCATATATTTCTGCCATAAATGCAGCGCCTTGCTCATGACGCGTTAGAATAAAATTGATTTTTTCAGAGTCTTCTAATGAAATCATAAAATCAGCATTTTCTTCGCCAGGAACTCCGAATATATATTCAATATTTTCTTCTTCTAAACATTTAACAAAAAGATCTGATGCTTTCATGAAAACTCCCAAATAAGCTTTATTTTAAATTTTTATACTCAACTATTATTAAATAGACCGAGATACGAACTTTTTATTACAAACATAACTTGAGTGTAGGCTGGGTATTATATATACACTACAAAATAAATTGTTATTTGTAGACATGCTAGTAGACATAGAACAATTCACAAACACTTACGAACACTTCATGCGTCAATAAAACAACCAAATTCATTTCATATATTGACTATATAAGTGACAATAAATTGTAATAATTATTGCTATATTCCTTTCTACTGTTCCACACACACAAACTGAAAATAATTTTAAGGGAAAGACATTATGATGGCTGAGCTACCCGTATTTGTAATACGATTTCTTGAAATTACAGCCTTATTATTTATATTTGCCCTTGGTTTATTGGTCCTGTTTATAGTCGTTTTATACATCATAGATAAATCTCAAACTGCCCATGCAATTCGCCATAACTTCCCTGTTATCGGCCGATTTCGCTATTTCTTTGAAGTTCTAGGGGAATTTTTCCGGCAGTACTTCTTTGCCATGGATCGAGAAGAACTACCCTTTAATCGTGCAGAAAGAAACTGGGTATACAGAGCCGCTAAAAATGTCGATAACACGATCGCTTTTGGTTCTACACGAGACCTGCGGCCAACCGGCACTGTGTTATTTGTAAATTGCCCATTTCCAACTCTGGATAGAGATGCAGCCCCCACCAGCAATGTGACCATTGGGCCAAATGCAACCAACCCCTATACAACTAACTCGCTTTTCAATATTTCAGGCATGAGCTATGGCGCTATCTCAAAACCCGCTGTGCTTGCTTTATCAAAAGGTGCTCGCATGGCGGGCTGCTGGATGAATACCGGAGAAGGTGGTTTATCTCCCTATCACCTGGAAGGTGGTGCAGATATTGTTTTTCAGATTGGTACTGCAAAATATGGTGTTCGCGACGAGAATGGAAACTTAAGTGATGAAAAGCTACGTGAAGTTGCTGCCCACGAACAAGTGAAGATGTTCGAACTTAAATTAAGCCAAGGCGCAAAACCTGGCAAAGGTGGTATTTTACCAGGCGAAAAAGTTACCAAGGAAATTTCACAAATTAGGGGCATACCTATTGGCTCAGATTCAATCAGCCCAAACCGTCACCCCGAGATTGATTCAGCTGAAGATTTACTAGATGTATTAAATCGTATTCGTGAAGTAACCGGCAAACCCGTGGGCTTTAAAGCCGTGATTGGTGCATATGGCTGGATAGATACTTTATGTAAAGCGATTAATAAACGTGGCATTGAATCAGCTCCAGATTTTATTACTTTAGATAGTGCAGACGGAGGCACGGGTGCCGCACCAATGAGTTTAATGGATTATATGGGTTTAACAATTGAAGAAAGCTTGCCACTTGTGGTTGATCGATTAAGCAGACATGGTTTACGCGACCGTATCAAAATAATAACTTCAGGAAAATTAATTACTCCCGCTGAAGTAGCCTGGGCTTTTGCTATTGGAGCAGATTTTGTAACCTCGGCACGCGGCTTTATGTTAGCTCTTGGCTGCATTCAAGCATTACAATGTAATAAAAATACTTGTCCAACGGGTATAACTACTCATAACAAAAAACTACAGACCGGACTTAATGTTGAAAGTAAAGCTGAGCGTGTTAAAAATTATGCTAAAAATATGACTCATGAAGTAGGTGTTATTGCACACTCATGCGGCGTACATGAGCCACGTCTGCTACGCAGGTTTCATGCCCGAATGGTCACTCCGGATGGCAAATCAGTGCCGTTAAATGAGCTTTACCCAGATTCGAACTGTAACTAGTCTAACGTTATATCGTCTAGTTAAAATTAATTGAAATTTATTACCGAATAAAAACAAA
>CAZFEP010000018.1:7374-9886 GCA_964517365.1 uncultured Thiotrichales bacterium
TTAACTAAATAATTTTTACCAGGAAAACTCTAATGTCCATGCTCATATCGACCGTAAATTCTTTTCAAAATATATTAGACAAACTGCGAGCTTTAGATTTTCTAGGGCCCGTTGCACTACGTTTATATTTGGCGCCTATTTTTATTGCAGCAGGTCTAACCAAACTTTCTGGTATCGATAATTTTGCAAATTGGCTAGGCAATCCTGATTGGGGCTTAGGCTTACCCGCTCCTGAGTTGCTTGCTTATCTTGCAGCTTATACAGAACTGTTAGGTGGCATTGCTCTTTTATTTGGAATCGCCGTTCGCTGGTTTACCATTCCATTAATGATCACCATGTTGGTTGCCATTTTTGCCGTGCATTGGGATGACGGCTGGTTTGCAGTAGCACCTAGCGACCCTGCAACTAGCGCAGCTAAACCTATTGCAGACTACCTTGGACTAGAAGCAGCCAAACAAAGTTTGGAGAATAGCGAAGAAGTGGGTAAACGAGTAAGCGCTGCAAAATCATTATTAAAGAAACATGGCAATTATGATTGGTTATCTGAAAAAGGTAGTTTTGTAGTGTTAAATAATGGAATCGAATTTGCAGCTACCTATTTCATTATGTTGTTAGTGTTGTTTTTCATTGGTGCAGGAAAATATTTCAGCATCGACTACTGGCTGCATAAAATCTTCCGGCAAGAATAGTCACAATTAATTGAATATAACGGAACATTAGCTTCAAAATTAACGCTAAATTAGAGCCAATAGCGAGAACTTTATAAGGTTTACAGAAGTTTAACCCCATTATTTTTAATGCTGTAAGCATAGTGCCTATAGTTAGGTCTATTAAGCTAAGGTAAATTAAAATTATGCAAAACGAGATTCAAAAATCATACCCCGTATCAGGATCAGGCCTTGGCTTACGCCGTGATTTACTCGATGAGTTAGAAAATGATTTCCCACAAGGCATTGACTTTATGGAAGTCGCCCCTGAAAACTGGATCGGTATTGGCGGAAAACTTGGCAAGCGTTTTCGTGCACTTACAGAGAAAGTGCCTTTTGTCACACATGGCTTATCATTATCTATAGGAAGCCCTGCCCCCTTAGATGAAAAATTTGTTAGCGAAGTTAAATCTTTCTTAGATAAACATAATATTCGTTGCTATAGCGAACATCTTAGTTATTGTTCTGACCAAGGACATCTTTATGATTTAATGCCGATCCCTTTTACCGATGAAGCCGTGCATTACGTAGCGGATAGAATTAAACGCGTACAAGATATTTTAGAAAGGAAAATTGCAATCGAAAATGTTTCCTACTACGCAGCACCAGGAAAAGAAATGGATGAAATTCACTTCATCAAAGACATCTTAGAAGAAGCAGATTGTGATTTATTATTAGATGTAAATAACATCTACGTTAACTCAGTAAATCATCACTATGACCCAATGAAATTTTTAGCAGCATTACCAAGCGAACGCGTGGCTTATTGCCATGTTGCTGGACATTACAATGAAGCCGAAGACCTCATTGTAGACACACATGGTGCAGATGTGATTGATCCAGTCTGGGATATATTAGACAAAACTTACGAATTATTTGGCAACATGCCCACTTTATTAGAAAGAGATTTTAACTTTCCTCCTATGAATGAGCTCATGCAAGAAGTTCACACCATTCGTGATCTCCAAAATAAGTGGGACAACAACCAATCAATAGTTGCACAAGCCAGTTAACTGCTACTTGGATTACCAAGCTTCATATTATGATTAATGAAGACTCATCTTTCAAAAAAGTGCAGTACAATTTTACTGCCCACTTAAGAGACCCTGAACATACCACACCACCCAGCGATATCGAAGATCGTCGCATGGAAATTTACCGTGGACTTTTTTATAGGAACGTAAAAAATTTTATCGACAATGCATTCCCCGTGTTGCGAAAACTATATAGTGATGAAAATTGGCATAAGATGGTGCGAGATTTTTTTGCGAACCATCAATCTGTATCCCCTTACTTCAAAGATATTTCACTTGAGTTTTTAACTTATTTGCAAAATGAGCGTGAACCTCAAGCGGAAGACCCTATATTCATTAAAGAATTAGCACACTATGAATGGCTTGAAATAAATTTAACTTTTTCAGATATTGAACCAGACTTATCTACCATCGATAAACACGGTGATCTATTAACTGGCATACCCGTTTTATCACCGCTTGCACAAATGCATGTTTATCATTTTCCTGTGCACAAAATAAAACCAAGCTTCCAACCTAGCGCACCTAGTGAACAAGCACATTTTTTAATGGTACATAGAAATCTGCAAGATAAAGTAAGTTTTACAGAACTTAACCCCATCACCGCCATGCTAATCGACATACTAGAGAAAGGTAACAATAAAACGGGCCAAGAATGCTTAGATCAGATTGTCAAACAAACCAACCATCCAAACACTAGCGCTGTGCATAAAGGTGGTGAACAAACTTTAAAGCAGTTGCGATCTAACGAAATTATTCTTGGTACTAGAA
>CAZFEP010000018.1:9986-25796 GCA_964517365.1 uncultured Thiotrichales bacterium
GGTGAACAAACTTTAAAGCAGTTGCGATCTAACGAAATTATTCTTGGTACTAGAATTTCTTAATTTATCCTCTAAGCATGCTCTAAAATAGTGCGTCTAATAGTATTAATCTATCAAAAACGAAATAACAATTACTTATCCCAGCTCTGTTGTTTAATTTTTGCACTGCCACATGTCGCTGGACACCTCTAGCCTTTTTGTATTGTACATATCTATCAAAATATTTGATGTTGCTCTATATGTTGGTAATATTTAATGTGAAGTTGCCTAAGAATCCTGCCTAACTTCACTATTGCGAGTGTCTATCAGCAAGTCCTTCCCTGATCACTGCTTCACTTGAAGCTTATGCCACTGCACACTAAATTTATTTAGCACAAACACTTCTTAGCTTTGCAAACTCTGCAACGCCTTAGCGGTTGTTCGTATTTCTCACGGATGGGATCTAATAAAAATAACGTAACTTATTCTTTAAGGGGCTCAAATGAGTAAATTTGAAAAACTTGGTGAAAAAACACCACTGCATTCAAAACCAGAAACAAAACTTCCTGAAGACTCACCTATCTCTGAAAGTAGACGCAAATTTATGGGCGGCGTTGGAGCTGCACCACTTGCGGTAGGGGCTTTTAGTCTTCCTTTCGCAAGCACTTCAGCAGATGCAAGGGGCCGTCGTATACGTAATCGCGATGCGCTGACTCCATTTAGCCCACGAACACGTGCGGCTCGTTCAATTAAATTACGCGTCCGCTCTGCGTTAAGGCAATACAAGCGAAGCATTCGTAGAATCGAGCGCAGAGGTGGGCGCACACTACATAGAAACAATGGTGATGAAAACAATCTTGAAGGCTTTATTGGTAACTTCCACAAAGGTCTAAAGCAAAATGATTTGGGTGAAGTGGATCGTAAATCTTATTTACGATTATTAAGAGCACTTCGCACCGGTAAATTTAGTGACTTAGCAAAAGTGGAGCTAGGTTGTCCAGATCCCTCATTGCAGCGTCGCTTAGTAAATCCACTTGCAGGACTTGCTTACCAAGGTTTAGGTCCAGACTCACATTTTCAATTCATGCGCCCTGCACCAAGATTCAGCAGCCGAACAGCAGCATCGGAAATGGTTGAAGTCTACTGGGGCGCATTGCTACGAGATGTTCCTTTCGATCAATACGAGGGTAATCAAATAGCCATTGATGCGGCCGCTGAACTTAATTCTCTGCCTGGCAAATCAGGCATGATGGATGTTAAGCAAGAAGTGACACCAAATAATTTATTCCGGTCAGGTTTACCTGGTTCTGAAGTTGGTCCGTTTGCTTCGCAGTTAATTCTTAAAGATGTGCCCTATGGTGTGCAAGGCTTCAGTCAGCAATTTGCAAACCGCCAAGCCGGACTAGATTTCATGACGACCTATGAAAACTGGCTTGATATTCAACGCGGCTGCGCACAAGAACCTGGTTTAGATATATATGATCCAGTGCGTAGATATTATTACAACGGACGGGTTGCATCTTCTTTCGTTCAGATTGATGCACTTGCTCAAGCATACTTTAATGCCAGTGTAATACTATTAACGCCACCCACAACCATTGGCCAGTTTGGTATGAATGCAGGCTTTGGTGGAGTTGGTGCTCCATTTGATCCTAACAATCCATACTTTGGTGAAGCGGTAGGTGGAGGTGTTGGTGACTCATCAGGCTTTAGTGGCGCTGCCCGGATATCAGAAGGACTTGCAACCTTTGGACCCCCGCAAATCCTAACCTTATTATGGGCTGTTTCAGGCCAAGCTGCACAAAACCAATGGTTCCAGAAATGGAATGTGCACCGTCGTTTACGACCAGAAGTAATGGGTGGCCGCGTACATAATACGCTCACAGGTAAAGCGAACTACCCTATACACTCAAGTCTTTTAGACTCACAAGCGGTTAAGGAAACTTTCAGTCGCAACGGTACATTCTTGCTACCGATGGCTTTCCCTGAAGGTTCTCCAACACACCCATCTTACGGTGCGGGACACGCATCGGTAGCGGGTGCATGTGTGACCATATTGAAAGCAGTGTTCGACGAAAATGCTGTGATTGATAATCCTGTTCAACCAAGTGCAGACGGCACAACGCTTGTGCCTTACACTGGTGGTGACACACTAACCGTTGGTGGAGAACTCAATAAACTTGCAGGCAACATTGGTTGCGCGAGAAACTTTGGTTGCGTTCATTGGCGTTCAGATAATGCAGTCTCTTATCGTCTTGGAGAAGAGTTCGCTATTCAATATCTGCGTGATTTAGCCAATACGGCTCTAGAGCCATTTAATGGTTATAGTCTCACCACTTTTGATGGGGAAAAGATCACAATCTAACGCATGATTGTGGTTGCATAAACTAAAGGACGACCCTAGTCTGTTTACTAGGGTCGTCCTTTTTTTTGTAAATCGTATAATATAAAAACAAAGAATGTTGACGCACATTCTAATTACAACCCAGTGTTGGATAATAATAATGATAATTTTCCGCATACTTCGCTGCACACGTTTCTTAATAATGGCCATTTGTATTTTGGTCGCTTGCATAACATCAAGCTTCGCAAAAGAACAATCATCAGATATCAAGCCCATTATTGAGCCTGAAGTTAAACCTAGCGTTATAAATGAACCCGGTAATTTACCCTCTGCCAATGCAGCTACGTCAGCAGATGGAAGATTTATTGCATTTCACTCTGCTGCCAGCAACCTGGTCCCAGATGACACCAATAATAAACAAGATATTTTTGTTTTTGATCGCGAAACAAAAAAGATGCAACGCATCTCGATCTCTTCTAGTGGTGAGCAAGCTGATGATTACTCGCTGCGTCCAAGTATTTCGGGTGATGGGCGCTTTGTGGCATTTATGTCTTATGCAAAAAACTTAGTAGACCACGATCACAATCATCAATTGGATGTATATATTCATGATCGCCAGAAAAACACTACAGAACTTGTTTCAGTATCAACAGAAGGGAAAGCTGGCAATACTAAATCAATGAACCCTACGATATCTTCGGATGGTCGCTTTGTTGCATTTGAATCATTTTCCAATAACCTGATTGTCGAAGATATTAATGAGAATCCTGATATTTTTGTACGCAACATACCTGAAAGTAAAACAGAAGTTATATCTTTAAGTTCTCGTGGCCAACAGGCCAATCACGGATCATCTAACCCCTCAATATCTGCAGATGGTAGGTATGTTTTATTTCAATCACCTGCACGCAATCTTGTCCCTATCGACAACAAGCGAAGCGATGAAAATGAATGGAATTTCTCAGATGTTTTTCTACGTGATCGTGAATTAGGTAAAACAGAACTCATCTCTGTAAACCAAGAAGGTAAACCTGGTAATCATCCATCTGGAAGTCCAAGCGTGTCGCAAGACGGACAATTTGTAGCGTTCACCTCAATGGCAACAGATCTTGTAGATAATTATCCAATGGGCCCGCTAGAACTCTCAGGAAAAGGTTTTACAGCTAGGCGAATTGATATTTATGTGCGTGACCGTGGAACCAACCTCACTAAACTTGTCTCAGCAGCACCATCAGGTGAACCCGGCAACCATCAATCACAAGCCCCTAAAATTTCAGCCAATGGTCAATTTGTTATTTTTCAATCAGCTGCCAGCAATCTAACTTCATCCCGCATGCCCGGCACCACTATTAATATCTATCAACGTGATATCGTAAAAGACGAAACAACTTTGGTGACTGAATTTAAAGGTCCTCAAGAAACTAATGTAATGTCTGCACACTCCGCAGTCACTCAAAATGGTAGCTTCGTTGTATTTGACACAAACTATGGCCACCAAGGCGCAGAACTTGCAAATAATTCTGATGTTTATATTTGGAACTCGACTACAGGCGAAATCGAATTAATATCTTTTTCTACTCCAACCCCACTCTCAACCGAAGAGTAGTTTTAGAAAAATAGCAGATCATAAAAAAACCCGTGAGTGTTACCACTCACGGGTCAAGGCATCCGTGCCAGGAGATGAACATTCAATCCCTGCTAACTATCTGCCAGACAAATATCTCAGTTAAATATCTCATAAAAATATCTGTCTAATGAAATAATATGAATGTAAGTGTAATCATCACCCAGTGATAATTTGTGACTTAGTAGACATTTCATACAAGCCATTGTTAAACGGCGTAACAGCGCTGATGTGCACTGAGGTCTGCTGAGAGCTAGTCAGATCGTTTTAGTAAATTTCCACCAGGAGTTAAGCCAGTAATAAAGCCATTTAATCCATAAAACACTAAATAAGAAAAGAAAATATTTGCTAGTAATGAATTGCGCAGAAAAGGAATTCCCGCAACATAGGCTTGAGCTAAGCCACTCAAGTCTCGAGTGTACATATCATGATGCAGCCATGCACCAAAGTTAGTAATTATAAAAAAAGTAATGGAAGCGACCACTGCTGCAACACCCAATCTAAATACTGTCACTTTATTTAAAACACCACCGATCAACACTATGGCCAACACACCTGCATAGACATACCACACTGTACTATGAAATCCGATTACATAATCGCTCAGCACCATTGCAATCAATGGCACAGTAAACGCTAGCAAGCGGCTAGAGAAAAATGCACCTGAAAATAAAGCCATTGCAGCAATAGGCACTACATTAGGTGGATGAGGCACTAATCGAGAAAATGCTAGCACAAGCACCACTGCGATCAAGTAACCAGAATGAATGCGGTTCTGAATCATCCCACTATTATACCAAGATAATACTCATACTAATCATTAATAATATTCTTAATGATGATGAATTCTCAATCACGACAAAGCCAAGCTGCACCTCTGACACCACTACTATCACCAAATTTCGGTGGTACTAACTTAGTCGTTACTTGATCTGAAAAGATCCATTGTTGCCATAATTCAGGTACATTTTTATATAAACGTTTAACATTAGACATGCCACCACCCAATACAATAACTTCAGGATCAAACAAATTAATCACATTCGCTAAACTTCTTGCCATCCTATTTTCATAGCGCTGCAATGTTTGTTCTGAAAGCTCATCACCCTGCATCGCCAGGTGATTGATTTTTTCAGCATCCAGTGTTTTATGTGTAACTCGTTCAAAATCATTCTCCAACCCTGGTCCAGATAGAAATGTTTCAATACAACCTTGCTGCCCACACCAGCATTTTGTTAACTCTAATTCTCCACTTTCTGGCCAAGGCAATGCATTGTGCCCCCACTCTCCAGCAATAGCATTAGCACCAATAAAAACTTTTTTATCCATCACCAACCCTCCCCCTGTTCCTGTGCCCACAATTACACCAAACACGCTATTGGCATCTTTTGCAGCACCATCAATCGCTTCAGATAATGCAAAACAGTTCGCATCATTCGCCATTTGAATTTCCTTTGCTAAAGAGTTTTCAAGATCTTGCTTAAAGGCTCGCCCATTCATACATGTTGTATTTGAATTTCGAAGCAACCCTGTTGTAGGTGACAAAGACCCTGGCGTGCATATACCGATACTGCAATTTTGACTTAGTCCTTGCTCAGCCGTCACAACAAGTGCAGAAATTGTTCCAATAATATCTTCGTATTTTTTAGGAGTAGTGACCCGATCACGTAATAACTCTGCTCCATCATCATCAAGCATCAAAATCTCGATTTTAGTGCCTCCCAAATCTATTCCAAGTCTAATAATAAGTCTCCTGTGCTATCGTTTTACTTGACCATAATGTTTCTTTTTCTCCTGCATGCTTTGAAAGAACTCTACATGCCACAAATAGAAAATCCGAAAGACGATTTAAATATATCTGTAAACTAGGATTTAGGTTTTGGTCTTCACTTAGCATCACCACTCCCCGCTCGGCGCGTCTGCATACTGCTCGTGCCAAATGGCAAGTAGCCGCTGCATGACCTCCACCGGGAAGTATGAAATTCTTTAATGGTGGAAGCGTTTTATTATAGGCATCAATTTTTTCTTCCAAGTCTTTAATAATATGCTTATTAATAAAGGTTAACTCAGTATTGTTCAGCTCTGCACCTAAATTAAATAACTGATGTTGGATGTAAATGAAAGTTTCTTTAAGTTCATCAGGTAAGTCATAAGCTGACACCATGCCAATAACTGAATTTAATTCATCTATATCACCAATCGCATGAATTTGCGGGCAGTCTTTACGCACACGCATGCCTGTTGATAGGCCTGTATCCCCCGCATCACCGGTGCGGGTATATATCCTTGTTATTCGATCTACCATATATCTTTACTCAGTAAAATTTATTCGTAATTCAGCAAAAACCGATTGTCCTGGTGTATTAAATCCCGAAGCAAGTTCGTAATCTTTATCTAAGAGATTATCTACTTTTACAGAGAATGTGGCATTTGGAAAATTTATTCCTGCTGATAAATCAAGCAAACCATATCCAGGTAACACTACATCACCAAAGTCTCTTCTCTCTGAGCTTAATAAGCCATTCATTTGGATATAGTATTTTTCATGCTTATACGCTAATGAAGCATTTAATGAACGCTTAGCCCTTCTCAATAGGAGCGAATCATCTGATTCATTTTTAGGATTTTTTAATGTCCCCTCAAGGTTTATATGCCAATGATTTGATTGATGTTGGAAGCCTAGCTCTATCCCTTGTATTCGAGCATTACTTACATTGCGATTCTCAAACATAAATGAACCTGGAATCACTTCTATTGTTTCTATTAGGTTTTTAATTTTATTTTCATAAGCACGTATAGATAATCTATTAAATGGATTAAAACCATAATCCATTCCTACTTCCAACGACCGAGAAGTTTCTTCTTTTAAATCTAGGTTGCCACCAAAACCAAATCTAGCATTACTATCTGGCGCCCTGAAGCCAGTACCTAGACTAGCAAACATTTTTACTTTGCTTGATAACTGATAGCCATATTCTGCATTCCATAGTGTTTCATCTCCAAAATCATCATGATCTACATAACGAGCAGACCCAAATATATTATGTTTACCCATATTAATTTGTTGATTTGCATACAAAGAAAAAATATCAGTATTTTCTTTATAGCTTGTGGTAAATGACAAAGCTTCAGCTTCTTCATCTGTTTTAGAAATACCGAAAGTAAAAATATTATCTATAATGCTTATATCATTTTTCCAGTCGTAAACTACGCGGTCAGTTAAGGAATAATCCTCATTACCCAAAAAATTCATTTGATTTTGACGAATTTCATCACGTGTTTTAGAGATTGATAAACTAGAATTCCAGTTTTCAGTTACCGGCAAACTCATTGTTGTATTTAACACGTCATTTTTACGGTCTTGATCCAGGTCTATACCAAAACCATCATATTCAGTATTTCCTTCAGCCTGCCAATAACTAAACCCCAAACCTATTTTTCCCAATCTGGACTTCAAATTAATATCTACCGTATCGCTATCATGCCCATGATCAGTACTAGAAGCCGAAGCTGCTGGAAAACCATCTGAATCAATGCGTGCAAACGAAAAGTCACTTTGTATATAATCATTAGCAAGTTTAAAGTCAAAACCTTGCTTAGTAGTTGAGTACCGGCCATTAGAAATATGTAATGCAGCTTCATTTTCAATCTCGTCATTAGTGGTAATAATATTAATTACCGCTCCCAATGCTTCTGAACCATAGATAGTAGAACGCGGCCCTTTCACAACCTCAATGCGCTCAATAGTTGAAGGGTTGATAATTTCAAGCCCTGGCGCACCGGTTGTTGCAGAATTCATTTTAATTCCATTGACCAACACAGCGGTATGGTTACTGTTTGTTCCACGAACAAAAACAGAAGTTTGCTGCCCTATCCCACCTGTGCGTCCAATTTCAAGCCCCGCATGCCAACGCAGCAGATCTGCAACATCAGCAGAAGGAGTTCGCTCTATCGTTTCTTTATTAATCACTATCACGGATGTCACAACTTCATTTATAGATTGCGAATATCTTGTAGGGGTTATAACAATTTCATCCATAGCCTGTAATGAAATAGGTAAACTTAGTAATACTGGAATGAAATAGAATTTGTAGTGCATTTTGCGCCCTTATTTAAATTACGGACGCACAGCGAAGTGCACAAAATAATGTGCAATATAACTTCAGCCAGAGTCGCCCGCCGCAACTCTTAACCCATTTAACTGGGGTTCACATAAGGCCGGTCTCCGGGCTGATGAGCAGTCATCCGACTAAGTAATCCACCTTCCCATGTTTATAAACACAGTGGTTAACAAATTACCGAAACTCAATCACCGTTGCGGGGGCAGCATCTGTCTCTCACAGATTTCCCTGTTTCACCTTTGCGCATTCAATCAATAAATTTATTTGTTATTAACTTGATTATGACAAAGACACCTAAAGTGAAATGTAAGTAAGATTCTAACAGATTTTGAATGAATTAGTTTTGCAATGCTTTAATCTCTGCAATAACTTCGTCACTATGAATGGCAGGTTTGACTGTCCGATAGATTTTGGCAATCTTGCCCTCTGGATTGATAATAAACGTGTGCCGCTTAGCAAGCTTAAGCGGTCCTATTTTTGTTAAGGAATCATAATCACTTGCTGTCTTACCACCTAAATCGGAAAGCAAAGGGAACTGTAGACTAAATTTATTAACAAAATCAGCATGGCTTTTGGTTGAATCAACACTCACTCCAAGAACCTGTACTTCTAGGCTATGCAATACAGCAATATCATTGCTAAATGAGCAGGCCTCTTTTGTACAGCCTGGCGTATCATCTTTTGGATAAAAGTAGATCACTACCCACTTACCCAAATAGTCACTTAAATTATGACTTTTTTCAGACTGGTCTAATAACTCAAAGCGGGGAGCAACCATACCAACTTCAAGTTCAGATTCAGAAGACGAATTAAATATTCCCATAAAAATAATGCCTATAGTTATTATTATTTAAAATGCTGTTCAATCATTATGGAACAATTTTAAATATGCTTCCTTGGTAGTCTAGTACATATAGTCCACCCTCAGCATCTTCACCAAACGAGCTAATTTTTAATTCTGTATCCATTAGCTTTTGAATTTCAAAATCACTCTCTTGGTCAACAAACCAAATAGTGCCTGCACAAAAATCACCAAATATATATTTACCATACAACTGCTTAATTTTATTGCCTCGGTAAACATATCCACCAGTAATTGAACAACCATATTGATGTGCATATTCTGCAACAGGTTTAATCAAGCCGTCAATTTCACAATCTTTTTTAGGTAAATAGCAATGATTCCCTTCCATCAATCGCCAGCCATAGTTTTCTCCACCTTGACTGCTTGAGGATTGCCAATGAATTTCCTCCCATTTATTTTGCCCAACATCTGCTATCCATAAATCACCTGTTTGTCGATCAAAAGAATGACGCCAGGGATTACGTAAACCATATGCCCATATTTCTGGAAGAATATTTGCTTCACCTAGAAACGGATTAGTTTCTGGAATTGAATAGCCATTGGGTTGATTAACATCAATGCGAATCATTTTACCCAACAATGTTTCTAAATTTTGTGCGTTATTCCAGGGATCGCCACCACGCCCTCCATCACCTAGCCCTAAATATAAATAACCATCTTTACCAAACGCCAACATCCCTCCATTATGATTTGAAGCTGGGTCTTCCTGTGCAATCAACACCTCAAGCGTTTCCAAGTTTATTTGTTTTGCATCAGGTGGCTGTATGGTTAATCTCGCAAGCGTATTGTCGCCATTAGTTGCTGTATAAAATAAAAATAGATAGCCATTCTCAGAATAATTAGGATGGAATGAAATTGAGAGCAGACCTTGCTCATTACCGCGTGTGGTGATTAATGGTTCCACATCTAGAAATAGATGTTTTTCTTTTCCCAGATGACTATATGTAAATATTTTTCCAGTTTTTTCTACAACAAATATTCTATTTGAAGAATCACCTGAATGAGTAAGCAGAATAGGTGAATCTAGCCCACCTACATATCGTTCTAGCTCAACCGCTAGCACATCCATAGCAATAAAATAGGCAGATAATGTTGCTAATAAAATTACTCTAAGACAATAGATCATACTTCAGCTCATAAAATAAGATGAACTGCAATTATACCAAGCCTTATATAGTTTAATACATTGATAGAAAGCAAGCTTCTAATTAGAGCTGATCTTGTATTCGTATAATGCCTATCAACAGCTGATAGCAATAACTTAAATCTTAAGCTTACGTTTTCGCGCCAAAAGCTTTAACAGCCCCTGCAGTAACATCTTCTTCCGGATTGAACCAGTTGAGCTTGTTATGTAACTTAACAACGTCACCGATAATGACTAAAGTAGGTGGCTTAACCTTATGCTGCTCAACTAATGCAGGTAGATTTTCTACTGTACCTATAATATTTCTTTGGTTAGCAGTAGTACCCTGCATAATTAATGCAGCAGGCGTTGAAGCAACCAGACCATGCTTGATTAAATTGTCACTAATAATTTGCAACCCGTGCAAGCCCATATAAAACACTAATGTTTGATTAGAATGTGCAAGCATTTCCCAATTTAAATCTACCGTTCCATTTTTTAAATGGCCTGTAGCAAAGATGGCAGCTTGCGAATATTCTCGGTGAGTAAGTGGAATTCCTGCATAAGCTGCACACCCTGCTGCTGCAGTAATACCCGGCACTACCTGAAAAGGAATGTTTTCATCCACAAGAGAGTCTATTTCTTCACCACCTCGACCAAATATAAATGGATCACCACCCTTCAATCTTAGTACGCGCTTGCCTTCTTTAGCTAGACGAACCAGTAATTGATTGATTGTTTCTTGCTGCAGGGTGTGTTGTGAACGCTCTTTACCTGCATAAATATGCTCCGCATCTTTTCGCACTAAATCCATAATTTCTTGTGACACCAGACGATCATATACAACAACATCAGCCTGCTGCATCAATCTCAATGCACGAAAAGTCAATAAATCCGGATCTCCTGGCCCAGCACCTACTAAATATACTTCTCCTGTTGGCAGCGCACTATCATCTGCTTGTTGTATCGTTTCTTCTAATAATTTTTGTGCTGCACTAGACTGATTAGCAAACACTAACTCTGCAATAGGGCCTTGCAATACTTGCTCCCAAAACTTTCTTCTTTGATCAATAGTTGAAAACTTTTGCTTCACACCATCCCGATTATCTTCAATTAATTTTGCTAAGTGTCCATACGAAGCAGGAGTGCAATTTTCTAACTTAGTGCGCAACATTCTGGCAAGAACCGGTGATGCTCCTCCAGTTGATACTGCTATTTGTACGGGTGAACGATCTATAATAGATGGCAATATAAAATCACAGTTTTTACTATCGTCTGCTGAATTAACGAGTATTTTATTTTCACGACAAAGTTGTGCAATTTCAGTGTTTACTTTTCGATCATCTGTAGCCGCGATTACAATTTGATAATTATTTAAACCATCAACCAAATCATCAACAGAAAATTTCTTTTCTAGCCAGGTGATTTGTTCACTTAACTTCCTATTAATTTCTGAAGTAATATTTGGCGCAACAATGGTAATGTTCGCTTGGGCACGTGCAAGAATTGAAACTTTACGTTCAGCAATAACACCGCCACCCACTATGAGACAAGGCTTGTTTTTTATATCTAAGAATAAAGGTAAATAATCCACGTATTTTCTTTTTAATTAAGTTGCTTAATATTTTTAGTTATTGGTGTAATTACAGGTTCAATTTTCTTACGCATCACCGAACCTATTGCATCGGTCATACCAAAGATAGGGTCAACTAGTGTTTCACTTATCATTGACAAATAAAATATCGCTTTTAGCTGGGGCAATAAACTATTATCCAAGACCAAAAGTCTTTGTATTTCTTGCTGTTCTTGGTGATAGTGCTCAGCATAATTACCTAATTCATTTATATCTCGCCAGGTAGGTGGCTGCTGATCAAATTCATTAAAGTAACTTCCAATTGCATTTAAAATCGCCGCAACCGCTTCTTGATCATTTGGTTTACTTAACACTAATCCTGTAGTCTGCAAAAATGCTTGCCCAGCAGGGCTTAATATTAGACATAATAATTTTGCTATTTTGTTACCTGCATCAACTTCTGCTTGTATGGTTTTACAAACATCATTCCATCTTGCATGTGAATCCACCTCGATAGGCAGGTTGTTAGGTGTTTGTTGCAAAAAACCAATGTAGTAAACACTTTTTCGTTTGCCACGTTTCCAAACCTCTTCTCGCAGCCCCTCAGTTATTAGACCTGGCTGAAGTACTAGACGAACACTATCTATGATTGCTTTTTGATGTTCTTCGAAGGGTAAAAATTCGATTAAGAATTTTGCTAATTCCTCACCCATGGAACCTTTCACAACACACTCTTTTTCAAGCATGCGTCGCGCGTTTTCTGAAGTAGCACTTGACCACCATGCACGCCTAGCCAATTCATCAGTCAAACCAGGAGCATGCACTACGGCTGCAACCGCTTCTGGCTCACCCACCAATAACAATTTTTCTAAACTATCGTCGCGCGCTTGACCCATACGCGTCCATCGCTTTAGATATACAGGGTAGCCACCGGGTGAGCCCAAATAATGGGTAGACAAAAACTGTCTCACCAATCGAACATACTTGTCATCCTTACAACTAGGATTAAGTTGAATCGTTGCATCACCTTTTTCAGATAACACATGCACACACATGCGTGATTCATCAATGCGGACAGCTTGCAACGGTTGTGCAACCAGTACATTAAGGCGCAACTGATCTTCGCTGGAAAGTTGCATTTAATTAAGCTGAACTCTTTGCCCCCACGGGGCATTGTCCTTGCCTTTAACTAACCAAATCACAGGAAAGCTTGGCTCTAATTCAGGAAAGCTACCACGGCAATCTGTGAAATATACCAAAAGATCAGGCTGTTTATCTTGAAGCTCTAACCAGTCAAAAACAGGACAGAAATCCGTTCCACCACCGCCTTTAAGCTCATCAGGCAATTTTATTTCTTCCCAAGGATCAAATATGAAAGGTGCACCCTCTGCCAGTACCGCATCACATGGCAGCACAGTAATTCGCGCGCGCATATTGGCTTTAATTGCATCTACCTCAGACATGAATTCATTCAACTCCTTTTCGTCTACCGATCCACTAATATCAATTCCCACAGCAATATCAATTTGCGAACTACGCATGCTTGGGAATATTGCAGGATCACCACGACGAGAAGAAGGCCTTGCATAACTATAATCCTCTCTTGCACTTGACGTCATATATCGTGCAAGCAACATTCGCCAAGGTAATTTTGGTTGCAACATAAACTCAACCATTCGAGCCATTGCACCACCCAACTTACCGGCTTGCATAGCTTGTTGTGCAGCACCCGCTAAACGTTGTTGCCACTGTACCGATAACTCTTCTTGTTCTTGTGGGCTAAGCGTTGCAGGCTGAGGCGCTAAATCACCGAGCCCACTGCTGTCGTTGCCAGTTTGGCCTGTGTCCGGTTCATTCCTGTCGAGTTCATTCGTGCCTGGCTCATCTGCATCTGGCTCCCCATTCGAATCAGGATTATCTTTTTCATCCGTACCTCTATCTGCTTCGGGTGACTGCTGGGTTTCCTGATCTTGATTAGGATCATTATTGTCCTGGCTATCTTTTGAGTCATCTGCCGGATCATCTGGTGGCTCGTCTGGTGGATCTTCGCTTTCTTTATCTAATTCTGAATCTTCATTATCTAAATCATCAATGTAATGATAAATCTCTTCCGCGGTCATTCCATCAAAACCATCATCAACCAAAGTTTCAGGTGGCGCTTTCAACCCATCATTTATTAACAGAGGATTCACTGCGTAGTCACAGGCTAAATCCCAGCGATGCTTAATACGATGCTGACGACGCGCAAAATGTGATAAAGCACAATGTAGCGCTTGTTTGGCTAACACAAACTGTGTTTGTTGAATAGTTAATGCATGAATGTAGTCTTGATTGTAATATAATTTTTTTGCATCCGTTGCTGCACCTTTACACCAACTGGGGTCTGCTGCCACAAGCGGTAGACGCAAAACTAGCGCACCCAGAAAGGGTTTATCTAGAATTAAACGCGTTCTTGCCGCAGCAAGTTTATTTTGTAAGTCTGAGTCAGCCACATGAAGTTATGCGTGGTCGAAGATCATAATGTCTGCAATCTTATCTGCCCACTTTGCAAATTCCGGCAAAGCAAATATATCTTCACCAATGGCGCGATGCATATCCGACACCATCATTACCCCCATTTCACGTTGTGGAAATTTATTTGCATAATTAAGTATATTGCCTTGTATTTTTGCAGAATCATCCGTCTTATCTTTAGACTTCTGGGCACGTATGGCATGCCCGACCAATGCAGAAGCCACTGCATATTGCAGATCTATTTCTTTTGGTGCCGCGACATCTTCACCTCTTACGATAGCTTCAAGATCAGGCATCTGGTCAAGATTGGAAATGAATGCATTTAACTCTACGCCCGCAGCAGGCCCTACGCATGCTTGCAAAGATCCTATTAACAAGTCAGGGCGATCTGAAAATTTTTCTAAGGCACGATGCGCAAATTGCCATGATCGTGGTGATGGGAAAGCTACGGGGTTGTGTGCAGGATCAAAATCAAATAATAAATCTGGACGAAAACGCAAAAAAGCAATTACACGATCATCAATATTATTTGCATAGGCCCATGCAACCCAGTCATCTAAATTTATATCCACTTCAAAGTGAGAAAAACGATTGGCTAAAGGCGCAGGCATTGAATAGGTAACACCACGATCTCCTTGGCGATTACCTGCAGCAAATATTGCCCAGCCCGGGGGCACATCATACTGACCCAGACGACGATCAAGAATGAGCTGATAGGCAGCCGCTGAAACACTAGGTGCAGCAGAAGTAATTTCATCTAAAAATAAGATGCCTGTTTCACCATGTCGCTCAGCATTAGGCAGCATTGCTGGTACTGCCCACTCTACCGAAGCATTTTCACGAAATGGAATGCCGCGCAAATCACTGGGTTCCATTTGCGATAACCTGATATCAATAACTTGAACATTATTGTTTTTTGCCACTAGAGAAACCATTTCAGATTTACCAACACCAGGAGGCCCCCATAGCATGACAGGTGTATGGTTACCGGCAAAAGCCCCTTTGAATTCTTTTTCTAGTACAACTAGTAAATGTGCAGGACGCATAGATTAAATTTAATAATTTAAAAATTAGATGATTAATTGAAACAACGAAATTATTTTTAGTTCATTTCTTCAGGAGAAAAGCCAGCTTTTGCATACCACTGTTTGGCTTTTTCAGGGTCTTTATCTATTCCAGCAGTGCCTTGTTCATACATCATGCCCAATGTGGTTTGCGAACCTTGCAACCCCTGTTCCGCAGCTTTTGTAAACCATTTGATAGCTTGTTCACCATCTTGCTCAACACAATCACCTTCCATATACATGAACCCCAATCCATGTTGCGCTAACTCATGACCTTCTTCAGCAGCTTTAGCCATCCATTTATGTGCCGCTTCTTTATTCACGGCTACACCCAATCCATTTTGATACATGATGGCACAACGATGCATGGCATCTGCATTACCTTTTTCAGCGATTACAGAGAGAATTTGCATAGCACGAGAAAAATGTTTGGCTTCAAAAGCCATCATGCCACTATTAAAATCCATATCATCTTGTGCAGACATACTGGCTCCAGACCTGGTTATTCATCGAATGAGTGAGAGTCTCATAATACGCGAATCCTTGATTTAGAAGGAATAACCCATACAGTACCTTGATAAAAATAGTGGATTTTGTACTGGT
>CAZFEP010000019.1:0-16675 GCA_964517365.1 uncultured Thiotrichales bacterium
GCATGGCTTCATTATGACATTGCTATTTCACTATTTCGTTATATGAGGCTTCAATTGTGCAGACAGCTAATTATTAGGTCACCTACCAGGTAACGATATTACATTTCCAGGTAATACTAGAGCCTTCACATATACCGCCAGCTAAATCTATTTCTTTTACGTGTATAGCTTTAACTTAAGCCTAGTGACTTACTATCTTGATTAAGAAGATTTTTAACTATTTGATAGCCATCTAAACCCTGTGCACTCATGATTTTTAGAGGTGTTTGTCCACTGAGCTTCATATTTGTCGCAGTTACCCATGCATGAACAATTTCATTATTGTGTGGATAGTTGATCTTCAAGAGTTTATGTATTGTGAGTAATGATGAAATCCTTTCCTCTAAGTCCTTATTGCCTGTTTGGAGCTTATTTCTAATACTGCTTTCCGTGACTGAATTAGCTTCTAGATCAAGTAACTCTGCTTTGTCTGTTTCTGTAAGACCCCATAGATCAAATAGCTTAGCTACCATTTCAATTAAGGATTCTATACTTGAGATGTCATCATCTAATGTCATATAGAAATAATAAGCTTCTTTGTGTGATGGTGCCGATTTCTTAGTGTTGATGCTTTGATAAGAGGTATATTTCAAATACCAACTGCCCAACTATTACACAAAAGTTGGGATTAGTTGGCGAGTCTTAAAGCACTGTTTTAATTGACATAATTGTCACTTTTAAGGTATCTTCTTAACTGTTCGATATATATTTTTCCTTAACTATTTAAGCAATTCTAAATAAGTTGGGCAATGGATACATCTTCATTCCAAATAGAAATTCCCAATCCTAATCATCCTAAATTAGGTGATTCGATTAAGGTGGAACCGATTCGTACAGTTAATGCGATAAATAATTTAAAAAAGTATTTAACGCCCTCGCCTCGTAATTTCGCATTATTTGTAGTCGGAATTAATACTGCTTATCGCGCATCAGAGTTGTTGTCTATTAAGATTGGTCAAATACGTCATTTAAAACCTGGTGACCGACTAGAAGTTAAACAACGCAAAACTAAAAAATATCGTGCTGTTACTGTGAACATGGCCACAGTTGAAGCAATAAAATATCTATTAGAATATCTAGATCAAAAAGCGTTACAGGTGCGAGACTTATCGTGGATCGATGATGATTCTTACTTATTTGCCGGTCGCAAACCTGATAAAGCCCTAACCGTTCCATCTCTAAATAACTTAGTTAAAGACTGGTGTAGTAAAACGAATTTAAAAGGCAATTTTGGAAGTCACACCTTAAGAAAAACATGGGGATATATGCAAAGAACTTAACAAAACACACCTATACCACTATTAATGCAAGCATTCAGCCACGCATCACAACAACAAACCTTAGCTTATTTATGTATTCAAGATGAAGAAATTGAGTCTATATATACTGCTCTTGAACTTTAAAATACTTGGTTGAGTATACTCATTGGAAAATACTGAAAAAAGTAAAGATGGTGAATCTATTGCATTGCCTGAATTACTTCTCGGCCCTATTAAGTATTCAATTGGCTATGCACAGCAAGTTATACAAGCTCCTCAAACCTTAGGGATTATTCATGAAGAATCAATTCCTATCTCAGCGAGAATATATGAACGCTGCGTAACTCTTGAAAATAATGAACGCATCATTGTTACAGAGCGAACCTCCGTAAAGCGTCCTAATGATGTTGATGGTGTTATTCGCATAACATCTACGAGTGTGGGTTGGCTCAACCACATCAAGTTGGATAATGCACTTAATAAAATAAGAAATAATGGTTTAAGTAATTATGCAAACAATGTGTGCTCCACTTGGGTTGACTCAGTTAGGTATGTTTCTGAGAAAACTCCAATAGTTGATAATAGTGATCGAGGATTACGTCCTCCTCAACTTGGGGCACTATTTTCAGTTGGTTCCCATTGGAGTCTTTCGAATGCACCCGCTACAGTTGTAATGCCAACTGGTACAGGCAAAACATGAAACCATGTTGGCTGTACTTGCTGCGCATCAAATTAACCGATTACTTGTAGCAGTACCAAGCAAAGCTCTTAGATCACAAACAGCTAAAAAATTCATGTGTTTTGGATTACTTCGTGCTCTTAATGTTATTTCCCCTGAAATAGAAAATCCTGTTGTTGGTATTGTATTAACACGCCCTAGATCAATAGACGACTTGGCATTATTCCGTGATTGCAATGTAATTGTTGGTACACCATCTTCTCTAGCAAACGGAACAGCGACAGAATACTTGCCAGAAATGGGAAAAATTGTAGACACGTTAATTGTTGACGAGGCTCATCATATTGCAGCCTGTACATGGAGCAGGCTTCGAGAAGCATTTACTAAGAAACGTGTCTTGCAATTTACTGCAACACCTTTTCGTAACGACAACAAATTAGTTGATGGGTCTGTTATCTATTCATATCCGTTAAAATCTGCGCAAAACGACAACTACTTCACGCGAATAAACTTTAGGCCTGTTCATGAAATAGATGATGAAATTGCTGATAAAGCTATTGCCTCACAAGCTATTGGTCAACTTCGCGAAGATATGGATTCAAATTTGGATCATTTATTGATGGCGCGCTGCCAAACAGTCAATCGAGCAAATTATATTCACGGGATCTACGAAGAACTAGCGCCGGAATTCGCTCCTCTACTAATTTACTCAGATCTAAAGGACTCTGATCAAAGAATCGATTCCCTGCATAATCGAGAATCTAGAATAGTTATTTGTGTGAATATGTTAGGTGAAGGTGTAGACATTCCAGCATTAAAAATTGCTGCTATACACGATATGCATCAAAGTTTAGCAGTGCTGTTACAGTTTATTGGTCGCTTTACACGAAAAACAAATAGTGATGATCTTGGAGAGGCTAGCGTAATAGCTAACATCGCGGATATTCAAGTATCACAATCATTAGAACTATTGTATAGCCAGGATGCTGATTGGAATGAATTGCTAAGAGAGCTAAGTTCTGCTGCTGCTAAAGAGCCGGTTTGAACATATAGATTTTCATACCTGCTGTATCACATGCTTTCCGCACAAAATTATCACGCTCTTTAGCTTTTTTTGTATTATGACTGGGATCATTTAGCTCGATTACGCATAATACTTTTGATGTATTTTTTTCACATATTGCAAAATCAAAATGCTTGCTCTTAATTCTTGCAAACAATGACCACCACATAGAATTTTCTGAACGCTGACAAACCGCAGGTTCTAATATATCAGCAATTCGAATTTTAGTAACAATCCACAAATGATCGTAGTAGCTGTCTAATGATTCGCGTAGAGCTAAATAAAACTCTAGCTCGGTAGGTGTGAGCAATGCTTTCGTTAGATATCGCTCCTTCCCTTCACTGATTATTTTTTTAGCTGACGCAGTCCCCATCTATATATCCCCTACTTTGAGAGTAAGAAGAATAAATATATAAATGCGGATATTCTGCCTAAAACTAGATTAGCACTATTAAATTAATGATTAGCGGATATAGACTTAATGTATCTACTATTATATTAGCAATAGAATCATTAGTTCGTGTTTTGATCCCAACTATTAATTTACTACAAATATCTATGCCCTGGTATTTCACAGGATAAACATGGAATCCAGCGATGTGAGAATCTAATAGTATGGTTGGTACATATATGATTCAATTTTCTCTTTAATATCATCGTTTTTATTCAAGCTACTTAATCCATTATCAATAGCAATTTCGACAACCGATGTTGCAATTTCTAATGATACCTCGCGTATTTTATTCAATGGTGGATAAATTGTAGCAGTTGACAAATCTTCTTCGCTTACCATATTTGCTAACGTTTTTGACGCAGCCAAAAACATATCTTCATGTATGATCGATGATTCGCTTATAATTGCACCAAGCCCTATTCCAGGAAATATATACGCATTATTACCTTGTCCAGGTTTTAATACATTATCTTTATAAACAACTTCTTTAAATGGGCTCCCACTACTAAAAATTGCACGCCCTTCACTCCAGTCATAAGCCTGTTCAGCTGTGCATTCTGCACGGGAAGTTGGATTGGACAATGCGAAAATTGCAGGGCGATCATTTAGTTCAGCCATTAATTCAACAACTTCCTTTGTAAAAGTTCCTGGAAATCCAGTTGCACCAATTAAAATATGAGGCTTTATTAATTTTATAGCTTCAATGAAATTACATTTTGAATGATCTTGAGCATAAGGTTGAATATGCGGCAACAAATTTTCACGATCCTTCGTCACCAAACCTTTAGAATCAACAAACCATAATTTCTTTCGTGACTGCTCTTGGTTAAATCCTTCATTTTCGAATGCATAACTTATTAAATCCCCAATACCAGTAGCAGCGGATCCTTTACCAAGAAACATAATACGTAAATCTTTAAATTTGATTTTTGAAATTCGAGTGGATGCATAAACGCCAGCAAGAGCAACTCCTGCCGTACCTTGGATGTCGTCGTTAAAACACAAAATTTTGTTGCGATACTTATTTAATAAACGATAGGCATTAGGTGTAAGAAAATCTTCAAATTGTGTCAGCGCTTTTGGATAAATGGTCTGTACTGAGTGTACAAATTCTTCCATAAGCAAATCATATTGACTGCCTGATAATCGTGGCTGTTTAAGTCCTAAATATAGTGAATCATTTAGTAATTCCTGATTGTTTGTGCCCACATCTAACATTATCGGCAAACATTGATGAGGCTGAATTCCCGCACAGGCAACATATAGTGCAAGTTTGCCGATAGGTATACCCATACCATTTGCACCTAAGTCTCCCAGTCCTAGTATACGTTCACCGTCAGTCACTACAATTACGCGAACATCTTTCTCAGGCCAATTTCCTAAAATTTCACTTACATGTCCTATGTCCTCTGCTGAAATGTAAACACCCTTAGGCTGTCGAAATATATTTGCAAATTCCTTGCATGCTTCACCTACAGTTGGTGTATATATTAATGGCATGATCTCATCTATATTTTCCAACACCAAACGATAAAAAAGACGCTCATTTCTACTTTGTAAGGCTGATAAATATATATAACGCTCAATGTCATAATATTTTCTACGCATATTTTCTAACGCTCGTTGCGCCTGAACACTCGGATCGCTAACACCTGGAGGCAATAGCCCGCGTAGTTTATATTGATTTCGTTCTTCTTTTGTAAATGCCGTACCTTTATTTGATGCAGGGTCAAATAACATATCAAAGCCAGTCGGATTGTTTGAGTCACTCATGAAATGTTACTTTTCCTTTTAATATTTAAGCTGATAAAAATTCAATCCTTGATTGCGCCCTGCAACAAATGTCATCAGGAAGTAATAACCGTCGAAAATCGCAGTTATTGGGCAATGGATAAAACAAGATATTTATTCCTCAATCTCAAACTTGTATTTATAACTTAAAGCACAAGTATGAAAAACATGCCGATATTATTTTCTTAATCAATAATGAACATTTAGACCTGTGTAACTAAATAATTAAATGCACTCAATGCTGCTGTCGCCCCCTCTCCTGCTGCAACAATAATTTGATTTTCTTTACCGTCAGTTACATCACCTGCGGCAAATATACCTCGTATACCAGTGTCGCCATTTCGATCCACTCTAATTTGACCTCGTTCTGTAGTTTCTACTAAGTCAAGCATAAAGTCGGAATTAGGATATAATCCAATTTCAATAAAAACGCCATCAACATTAAGTGATTTTTCCTCATCTGTTTCTTTCTCTTTAACAATTAGATTTGTAACGCTATCGTCACCTTGAATTTCTATTGGCTGATGATGTTTAAGTGAGGTTATATTTTTAGCGCTGCTTACTTTATCTTGCAGGATTTCGTCACCTGACCAGTCCGATTTAGTTACAAGGTAGACACTTTTGGCAATGCTATCCATTTCTATAGCAGCCTCGAGAGCAGAATTACCTCCCCCAATTACCGCGATATCCATTCCTTTGTACAACGGGCCATCGCAGGTAGAGCAATAAACTACGCCTTTGCCTGCAAATTCTTTTTCTCCTGGAATATTGAGCATTCTTTTAAATGCTCCGGTAGCAACAATTATAGCTTTAGCGCAAATTTTCTGACCAGATTCTGTGAATATTTGTCTGCATTTATTTTCAATTTCTATTTTAGAAATTTTTTCACCCAACATTGTTTCAATATCATATTCCTTTACATGTTTTGTAAACATTTCAACTAAATCAGGGCCAGTAATCATTTCAAAGCCTGGATAATTACCTATGTCATAAGTGGTGCCGACCTGACCTCCGCTATCATAAGCAATCATGATAGTTTTTAAGTTTTTTCGCGAAGAATAGATCGCCGCTGTCATACCTGCTGGGCCTGCGCCAAGTACGGCCACATCATAAATATTATTTAGTGTTTGATTTGTTTCTAGACCGAGGATTTTATCTAGTCTCCCCGTTGCATTGAATTGTGCCAAGTCGTCATAACCACCAATGGATTCACCATCAATAAAAATTTGTGGAACAGTGCGTCTTTTAGAGCGCTTAATCATTTGTTCTTCTTTTTCAATATCATTTGTCACATCAATTTCTTGAAATTTTATATTTTTAGATTTCAACAAAGACTTGGCTTTGGCGCAGTATGGGCACCATTCTTTTGAGTAGACTTCAATATTGTTCATGATTTACCTCTATTATTTTTATTTAGACATTGAAAATTTATACCAATCTAATTAATTGATTAGAATATTCAGTTTTATTGTAATTGATTCAATTGTTACATTCCGTAGAAATTAAATACATTATTAAGTGAAATGTATTTTCTTACACTGTAAGTGATCGGCTTTATAGTTAGCACAGGACAAGGTGTGATTTTTTTTAATGAGAAGAATGTAGAGCTTATATCGGGATAACTTTGGTGTTAGTATTAAACCGATGCTGTAGTTAGGGTGAGGGATTCTTCTCAGCATATTCATGATAGAAAAGCTTAGTACATGCGCAATATGCGTATGTTATATTCAAATAAAAATAATAGATAACCATAATAAAAAATATAAATAATAAATAATAAATCGAGGTGGCTCTAATGGATGATATAAGCAAGTGTCCAGCAATGCATGGTAGTGCAACAGAGACTGGTATTTCAAATATTGAGTGGTGGCCCAAAACGCTTAATTTAGAAATTCTGCATCAACACGATTCTAAAACAAATCCGATGGATCACGATTTTAACTATCGTGAAGAAGTCAAAAAACTTGATTTTGAATCACTCAAGAACGATTTACATTCATTAATGACTGACAGTAAGATGTGGTGGCCGGCAGATTGGGGCCACTATGGCGGGCTTATGATTCGCATGTCCTGGCATGCTGCTGGTACCTATCGTTCAGCTGATGGACGTGGTGGGGCTGGCACTGGAAATCAACGTTTTGCACCTATCAATTCATGGCCAGATAACGTAAATCTAGATAAGTCTCGAAGACTTCTTTGGCCGATTAAGAAAAAATATGGCAATAAACTCAGTTGGGCAGATTTGATTACCTATGCGGGTACCATTGCTTATGAATCTATGGGGTTAAAAACTTTTGGTTTTGGTTTCGGACGTGAAGATATTTGGCATCCCGAGATGGATACTTATTGGGGTTCTGAAAAGGAATGGCTCGCTCCAACAGGCAGTGACGGTAGTCGTTACTCTGGTGAACGCGATCTTGCAAACCCTCTTGCCGCTGTAATGATGGGACTTATCTATGTCAATCCAGAAGGTGTTGACGGAATTCAAGACCCACTAAAAACGGCTCATGATATTCGAATAACATTTGATCGGATGTCTATGAATGATGAGGAAACCGTTGCACTTACAGCGGGCGGTCATACTGTAGGTAAGTGTCACGGCAATGGAGATGCGGAAATGCTTGGGCCTGAGCCCGAGGCTGCAGAATTAGAAGACCAAGGCTTGGGATGGAATAATCATACCAAACGAGGTATTGGGAATAATGCTGTAACCAGTGGTCTCGAAGGCGCTTGGACGTCTAACCCAACTCAGTTTGACATGGGTTTTTTCGACATGTTGCTTGACCACGAATGGAAATCCGTTAAGAGTCCTGCAGGCGCATCACAATGGGAGCCTGTAGATATAAAAGAAGAAGACAAACCTGTTGACTCTGAAGATAGCTCAGTTCGTAACAACCCAATCATGACGGATGCCGACATGGCAATGAAGATGGACCCTATTTATCGCGAAATTATGGAAAAATTTCGTGCAGATCCTGATGCATTTAAAGATACATTTGCTCGTGCGTGGTTCAAGCTAACTCATCGTGACATGGGACCAAAGATACGCTACATCGGCCCAGATGTGCCCAAAGAAGATTTGATCTGGCAGGATCCTGTTCCAATTGGTAACACTAAATATGATATCCAGTCAGTAAAAAATAAAATTTTATCGAGCAATTTAAGTATTAGCGAAATAGTTAGTACTGCATGGGACAGCGCGAGAACTTTTCGAGGTTCAGATATGCGCGGAGGTGCAAATGGTGCACGAATTCAACTTACGCCAATGAAAGAATGGGAAGGAAACGAGCCGAATCGTCTCGCTAAAGTGTTGAAAGTGCTTGAACCCATTGCTACTGAGAGTGGCGCAAGTCTGGCGGATGTAATTGTTCTGGCAGGTAATGCTGGTATTGAGAAGGCTGCAGGAGCTGCCGGTTTTAATGTCACAGTTCCATTCGAAGCAGGACGTGGCGATGCCGCAGATGAAATCACCGATGTGGAATCCTTTGAACTGCTTGAACCACTACATGACGGATATCGAAACTGGCTCAAGACAGATTATATTGTGAGTGCCGAAGAAATGATGTTGGATCGCACGCAATTGATGGGGCTAACAGCACCAGAGATGACAGTGCTAGTGGGTGGTATGCGTGTTTTGGGTACAAACCATGGAGATAGTAAGCATGGCGTGTTTACTGACCGTGAGGGTCAGTTGACTACTGACTTCTTTGTTAACCTAACAGACATGGATTACACATGGAAACCTAACGGTAGAAATTCATATGAAATTCGTGATCGTCAAACCGGAACAGTTAAGTGGACGGCGACTCGCGTTGATTTAGTATTCGGGTCCAACTCTATTTTACGCGCGTATGCTGAATTTTATGCGCAGGATGATAATAAAGAAAAGTTCGTACGGGATTTCGTTTCAGCATGGACGAAAGTTATGAATGCAGACCGCTTTGATTTAAGTTAGTCCATGATGTGTAGTCAACTTCATCATCCTGAGATGAAGATATCGCTACCCATAAATAAATTGCTAATCCAATCAGACTTATAATTAAGTCTTAGAAACCTTGGTGATCAAGCATTCACACCAGTTACCAATCCACTGGATGTAGCTGTTTTAGGATTGTCTGCATTTAGTAAAAAAGAAGAAATAAATTGCCTCCTCTTTGGTTATCATATTATCAACGGAACAGATGCAGCTCGTTTTTGTAACTATTTAAGATCAATATTAAAGGATGATTGGAAAGTTATTGTATATATAATACGTGAAAACTTCCCAACAACTAGGCAAAAGTTAATGCTAACTCATATACATCCACAAATATAAATAGAATGGTTAGATATATAAGAGATGACCTGAATCACGAAGATCAGGAGCTCATATTTAGCATTGTAAAAACAGTTCTTGAACGTCGACGCACTGAAAGACAAGCGGTTGATGCTGCATAAATTATACTTAAAATATTGGTGGCTCAATTTCTAGCAATTTATTCTATTACATATGCAGTACTTTTAGTTGAGTGAAAACCTTAACTCAATAATATTAGTTGGCTAATGTGTATATGTGCTGGAATTACATGGCAATAAGCACATGTAAATTTCCTCAAATTGGAATTATCACAATGCAGATCAATGAGTTAAGTTGCAAAAATTAACAATAATTAGCAGTCCGTACATCAATGCTTATGATTGCCTTAATTATTCAGCTCAGAATATAAAATTAATTTGAATTAGCAGCTTGATGGTATCCATATTCTATTATCTAAAAGGCTTATAACTATAACTTTTTGAATAGACCCGAACGCAAAATAAGTATCAAGATATATCTAACCTGTTGTTTTGTAATGTAATTAAATTCTATTTATTAACTGATTAGTTATATTTAATTGAATTAGAATAACATTATATTAATATGTGCTAATACGATTTGTATAATACAAATCGTTGAAATGAATTCTAACAAATTGGAGCACAGTTCACATGAGAAACATCCTCGTATCCTATAAATTCACACTCGCTGCATTAGCTGTAGTGGTTTTAATCAGTCTTTCTACTGTTGTATTTGGAGAAGCTAATGAATCAGCAAAACAGGATGTTGCTGAAAATGCTTCTGATTGCAAAATGAAAGCCTACACAGACCCTCAAGCATTTGCAGCAGCAATGGCAAATCCTAATGAATTCATGCAACTGGTTGGACTCATGAGCAATCCACAAACCGCACAGAATATGATGGAGTGTGGTATGGATAGCAAACAATGGAATGAACTACTTGCTAACATGACTAATCCTGCTTCTATGATGGCTGCATCTGGTCAATTCATGAATCCACAAATGTACATGAACTGGATGACAGCGATGATGGATCCTGCATTTTATCAATCAGCAATGAATTCTTATATGAATCCAGCTTTGTATGCGCAATGGATGACAGCTATGTCTAACCCGGCTTATTTCCAACAACCCATGCAAAAAATAATGGATCCAGAATACCATGCAGAAAACACAGCTTGGATGATGAATCCTGCTAATTTCCAGAAGATGTTTGAAAACGTATACCAAACAGCTCCTGTTGTTGCAGACGCCGTTGTAGAAAAATAGTATTTAAGGACATGGATGTACTTATTTGCCTTTGAGACGCTGTAAAAATTGCGTAGAATAAGGCGATAAATGATAAAAGCCTCAATTTAATAATTGAGGCTTTTTCATTTTATCTCATTATTTAATTAGGAATTGGAAATAAATATGCTTAATCGTAGAAAATTTGTATTTGGAACCACTGCTATCTTATCTGCAGTTTCATTATTTAAATTAACAGGCTGCAGTAAAGAAGAAAGCACTCCTGCTAGTACAGCATCAAGCGGTAATTCAAAACCGGAAACTGAAAAAGTTGTAACCAATGAAGTTAAAGCTGCCCCTGAAGAAATGGGCAAAGAAGAAATGGTTAAAGAAGAAGCTCCGGTTGAAGAAGAGATGCCTGAAAAAGAAAGCACAACTTCCGCTAGTAGTGATGTGGCTAGAGTCTCAGAAGATGATCCTACAGCTGTATCACTCAACTATGTTCACGATGCATCTAAAGCTTCTGGCCGTACGATAAGTGATGCCGTATGTAAATCATGCCAATTCTTCTCAGGTGATTCAGATTGGGGACCTTGTTCAATTTTTACGGGTAAAGAAGTATCTGCAAATGGTTGGTGTAGTGCATGGTCTAAAAAAGCATAATAATATTTTTTAACTAGATTCAAATTACTATGAAAAAGAATAAAGCATTTGTTTTTAATGCGTATGGTGCGATTTTAGATACGTACTTACCTTTCGAGGAATATAAGGATCAATTGGGTGAGCATGCATTAGTAATTTATAAGCTATGGCGTTCAAAACGTCTACAATATTCATCGCAACTCAGTTTGATGAATCGTTATACGAGTTATGACACGATCACCAAATATGCCCTTGAATTTGCATGTGATGTGTATGGCATGAAAGATGCTAATGTTAAAGCCAATATTCTCAAAGCCCATTCAAAGCTGGATTGTTATCCAGATGTGTTGGATGCATTAAAGTCACTAAAAAATGCAGGAAAAGTAACTTCTGTGTTATCTAATGGCTCACCACAAAGATTAAATGATGCACTTAAAAATGCTGGTCTTATTGAGTATTTAGACGGCGCTTATTCGACTGAACAAATTAAGACCTATAAGCCCTCTCCTGCTGTATATGAGTTTGTAGAAGAACAGCTTGCGATGCCACGTCATAAGATATGCTTTATTTCTTCAAATTCATGGGATATAGCCGGTGCTGCTTCGTATGGTTTTAACTCGATATGGATTAATCGATATAATCGTACACCAGAGCATCTTCCCTACCAGGCAGATAAAGAGATTAATAAATTATCTGAATTAGCAAATATTGTGCTTTAAAACGTTAATATATTTGTGTAATTGACATGTATTCACATTCTATTTGTGTGTAAATATTAATTAGAACAGGAACTTACATGTTAGAGTACCGTCTAAATAGCATGATTAATAGATTTAGCTATTGTTACTAAATTATAGCTATTTTAAAATTTCTATAAATAATGATGAGGATTTCATGAATACTTCTAAAAGAAAGTTTATCAAAGGTAGTGTCTACTCAGGAGTAATTGCCTTGCTTGGCAAGGCTGCTTTTTTGCAATCTGCATTTGCAGAATATCCAACCGCTGCATTTGATGAGGTGGAATATGAGCCTGCATTGAAAGGTCTTATTGGTGACGCAGAATTACATGAAGGTAATGTAAAATTGGAGGCACCCGCTATTGCTGAAAATGGAGCAACGGTTCCCATTAAAGTTTCTACAGAATTAGATAATGTTGAGTGGATTAGTCTGTTGGGTGACAAAAACCCTCGTCCTTGGATCTCACGTTTCTATTTTCATGGCAAATCAAATCCATTTGTCTCTACGCGTATAAAATTACGTGAGTCTTCTAATGTTATAGCAATCGTTAAAGCAGATGGAAAACTGTACACCAGTAAAAGTGCAGTCAAAGTAACTGCTGGTGGTTGTGTTTAAATCTAAAAATATAATATACAGAGGATATTAAAATGGCTGATGAAATGAAAGTTAGAGCTAAGCTAAGTGGTTCAACCACGACCGTTAAAGCGATTATGTACCATCCAATGGAATCAGGTAGTCGAAAAGACAAAGATAGTGGTGAATTAATTCCTGCTCATTACATTAATACTGTTAAAGCTGAATTAAATGGTGAAGTTATTATTTCTGCTGATTGGGGAACGGGTGTTTCTAAAAACCCTTACTGGTCTTTTGAGTTTGATGGTGGTAAATCTGGAGATACAGTGAAAATTACGTGGACTGATAACCTTGATGGAACGGGCGTCGGTGAAGCTGTAATTAAATAATATTTTTAATTATTATTAGTATTGTAGTGACAAGCAAGGGGCTTTTTAAGCTTCTTGCTTTTTCCACGGGATAAGCAGCTCTGCTAAACCTGTAAAGAGTGCTCCAAAAAATCCTTTCTCATCTAACATATGATATTGAACTTTCATAGTTAGCGCACAACCGAAAATAATGGACGCAAGAGTTAAAAATGAGCCTATGGCTAAGGTTGACATGCCTGTGACGCCTTGACCAATTGTGCACCCAAACGATAATACGCCGCCAAACCCCATCATCACCGCACCCACTAGATGGTTTACCATTTCAGGTTTGTTACTAAAGGTTTCGATTCTAAAGGTGCCAGAAATAATAGCGTAAACAAATGAACCAAAAATCATCCCTAGCACGATTGCAATTCCAAAGTTAATTTCAGCTCCGGTGTAGGTCATTAAATAACTAATGGTGTTTCCCACGGGTCCTATGAAAGCGAAAGCTTGTGGAGTGATTGGGTCAAAATCATCCTGACCGACATAGCCTGTTACATACCAAGCGGCAACCACACATGCGCCAATCACCACGCCGGCTAATATATTGTCGAAACTTTTTCTAAATTCTTCGTGTTTAAACGCATAGGCAATGAAGGTAAATGCCACTACGAATCCACCAATTTTCTGTAGCAAGCTACTGTCTTCTAAATTTAAAACGGAACCTAAATAGTCAAATAGGCCTTGGTTATTAATGCCTTGTTCAGTCAAGTCTAGATTTATAGCATAAATGTATTCCAGTCTGACAATGGCTAAAATGCCACGCATAGTCATGTATGCTGATACACCTAGGACAATAAGTACGACGAGTGCTTTAAGATTTCCACCCCCTACTCTTACTAAATTTCGTTGTCCGCAGCCAGCAGCGAGTGTCATGCCAATACCAAATATCATGCCGCCTAAGATATAACTGAGAATGTATAGGTTTGATGATCGATATACTGATGCATCAATATCAACTCTTCCCGTTATATAGAGAAACTGAACCCCTAAAATAGCAATGCCTATAGCAAGAAACCAGGCACCCATCCGCCCTCTTGCGCCCATATTAACGACATCACTAATCGCACCCATTGAGCAAAAGTGGGTTTTGTTACCTACAAAACCAAATACCATGGCAATTATGAAACCTAGGATAGCTACTAGATGAAGGTTTGAGAGATCTTCCATTCTTATAAATATACTTTAATTAGTTAGTTGTAAAAGACGCGAATTATACCAACGTGTCTATTTATGTCACTAAATGTAATCAACAAGTGTCGATCCGTTCAGATTTTTGCATTGAATAAATTAATGGTTATTTCTTATTCACTTTGTGGGCTTTTAATTGCTGTTCATACCATTTTTTGTACTGTTCAGGATTCATTGGTTTAGATGAATTTGTTGTACTCATATTGACCATAGAATGTGGGTTTGACCACATAGCGGGTGACATCATTTGGGCAGGCATTGCTGCCATTTGATGCATCATTTGTGTAATTTTCATGTTATTCATAAAAACATTCATCATCTGCATCCATGCTGCGGGGGTAAATTCAAAGGGTACATGTTCAGAAAATGGTTCAGCCATTGCAAAGTTTTGATAATGGGGCGCCACCGAGTGGTTATTGCTGCTAGTACTCTTAAAATTATTCTTGTTGAGCGCGCCAGACTGGTTATATGCCGAACTGCTTTGTGTGGCAAAAAGATTAGCCTCATTTTGTGTGCCATTATTTTTGAAATACAAGGCAGCAGCTATTGTTATGGCTAAAGTAAAAATAGCCACAATTGGGGCTAGAAACAATAGATCATTATTTGACGTATTTTTCATTATATTTGCTCAATATTTTTCTTGTCATTGATTGAAATGGTTTAATGTAAGACAAGTATAAGATTGCCCATTTTTTTGAATAATTACTTATTGATTGGGTTGCAGTTCTCTGTTTTTCATCATTTCTGTCATTTGATTGAACCACTCTTCGTATTGTTTGGGGTCCATCATCTTTCCGGTATGCATATTTGAGATTGGATTAGCGCTACTTCCCATACCATTTGGCATCATCGGATAGGTCATGTTTGATCCCATCATGGGGTGCATCATTCCTGACATTTGTGCTGACATTTGAGCCATCATATTCAAATACATGTGTGGATTCATCATGCCATTCATTTGACCCATCATCGTGGGATAATTCATGGATTGATTCATTGTATTTGTATTCGTCAAAGTGTTTGTGTTGATCTTGTCGGGAGAATTTATTTCTGAAGAAGTTTTCGTTTGCTTTTGAGTTTCAGCTTGATTGCAAGCTACACCCGCAAAAGAAATACAAGATAAAATAATGACTAACCGAGTTAAATGTTGGAGTGAATACATAAACTACCTTAAAAGTTTAATTTATAAAAAATCTAGGGGCTGATTTTAAAAACCAAAAGCCATGCATACCTTATGATATGCATGGCATATTATAATTTAAGTGAGTCGTTATTGTGTTGCTTGAGACTGTGGAGCCATATTCTGCATTGATTCTGTCCATTGTTTGAACCAATTTTCATATTGCTTAGGGTCCATCATTTGACCCATCGGATTACTGCTGTTTCCACCGCCATAGTTACCCATGCCGCCGCCCATGTTCCCCATCATGCCCATAGGGTTCATCATAGAGCTCATTCCGCCCATACCCATCATCGGACCCATCATTGCCATAGGGTTCATCATAGAACTCATTCCGCCCATGCCCATCATCGGGCCCATCATGCCCATCATGGGTCCCATCATGCCCATCATCGGGTTCATCATTTGCATGTACGCATTAGGGTTCATCATTTGCATGTAATTACTTGGGTTCATCATTACATTAGGATTCATCAAGCTCATATAGCTATTAGGATTCATCATTACATTAGGGTTCATCCACATAGCAGGGTTGAACATAGGATGCGCCCCACCCATGCTGCCATTACCACTTTGACCCCAGCTAGGGTATGCGTTTTGGTTGTTTTCACCTTCAGCCTGTGTAGTAGAAACTCCAATTAAAAAAACAAAACTTATCGTTATTAATAACTGGGTTAATTTCTGTGACTTAAACATATTTTAATACCTTTATTTTATTATCGAATTTTAAAAACATTTATAGACACTCAATCGTTACCTAATATAAAAATTAATTTAAAAAATTATTTATAGGTAATAACGATAGTCATCATAAATAAATTTATTTATTTCTTAATTATCAGTTTTGAGCTGGTGGAGTCTGGTTCTTCATTCCTTCAGTCCACTGATTAAACATTTGTTCATACTGCTTAGGGTCCATCATTTGTCCACCGTAACCACCCATTCCCATCATGCCCATAGGGTTCATCATGGAGTTCATCATTGGAGCGCCCATGCCTGCCATTGGAGCCATCATAGAGCTGCCCATGCCCATCATGGGGTTCATCATCGGACTAGCCATGCCCATCATAGGGTTCATCATCGGTCCCATCATGCCTATCATAGGGTTCATC
>CAZFEP010000019.1:16775-19862 GCA_964517365.1 uncultured Thiotrichales bacterium
CATGCCCATCATAGGGTTCATCATCGGTCCCATCATGCCTATCATAGGGTTCATCATCGGTCCCATCATGCCCATCATAGGATTCATCATACTCATCATGGGGCGCATAGATTCCATCATTGGGCCAAAGTCTTTTTGATAACGAGCGATATCTTCACCATCGTGGCACTGCGCACAAGACTCCATAGTCATCATTTTTTCTGGTTGCATCATCATCTGCATCATATTGTTCATGACTTTAGGGTCCATAGACTTTTTCATGGCATTACTCATTTGGCCATAGTTATTATGCATTGGGGGTTTGGATTCTGCCTCTTTTCCACCATGTTCTTCTGCGTTAATGGTTGCAATGCCTGCTATGAATATGCAGCTAGCAATAGCAGAAATTTGAATTAGTTTTTGTAATGTAGTCATGCTTATTTTCCTCTTACTTTAAGTTTAAATTTATAAAAATTATTTTAATAAACCAGTTATAACCATTAGAAATCACCCGTAGCTGCGCCCTCCATTATGTAACGCATACTATCTCTAATTTTTTGTGCATCCACACGAATATCTTTAGCGAGGTGGCTATTCGGGTTCTGTGCGTAATCCAGCCAGCTCACATCCCAATCCATGGTCATTACCCATAACTTGCCCTCACCGTCTTCCATTAGTGCTATTTTGCAGGGTAGGAATACAATAAATTCTGGTACTACATCTAGAATTCTTCGTGCAACGGCTGCATCGCAAAACCGAAACATTTCAACTTTTGCTGAAGGTTGGCCAGTTACTGCTTCAATTTCTTTCCAAAGTTTGCTTGAACCGACAAATTTAAAATTGACTTCATTTGCGCGGAGTTTCATAGCTTCAATTGCATCGTCCCACGATACATCTTCATTAACCGGCATTTTTTCGGCCATGATGCCCATCATGTCGCGCATCGATAGTGGACTTGTTGCCATAGCGGTTTGAAATGCGTTTTTCTTTGCCTCTCTTGATACGCCTGGTGAAACTTTGTTTTTGGGCCAGTTATCAAAAGTTTGAGTTGGCATGCCTGGGATTTTTACTACCGGTAGTTGATCAGGTACTTTGCCTTCTAGATACTCTTTGCTTGGTTGTCCAAACATACTAAATAGCATATTCGGGTCCATGGTCATCATCATGGTATTGAGATTTTGTGGTTGGGTCATGGTGTTGATTGGATAATTCAACATCGCATTTGGATTCATCATCATAGCGGGATTCATCATTCCCATCATGCTCATCATCATTGGTGTCATCATAGCCATTGGGTTCATGAACATCCCCGGATTCATCATCATCGGATTCATCATGTTATAAGGCGACATTCCCATATTGGCTTGATGAGGTTGTTGCATGCCGGGGTTGAAGTTTGTTGGCGGGATGCTGGCTGTCGGGCTGTCAGCAACTTCCATAGCTTGAGTAGTAGCCTCATCAGATTTCACATCTAAAGCTTCTTTAGTTTGGAGCGCTTGTTCTTGCTTTGTATTTTCTATGTCGTCTTCTGAATGACTGTCAGAGTTAGTCTCTGGATTGGTTTCAGCGATAGTTTCTGTAACAGTTTCAGTATTGTTTTCTAAAATTGTTTCAATTGATTCCGTTTCATTTTTTGTAGCTATATCTTCTACACTCTTATCGAGTGCTTCCTGGTCGAGTGCTTCCTGGGTCAGTTCTGAATCTACAGCTTCTGATTCATTTTGTGCGAGATTTATCTTATGTTCAGGCGTATGTTCAGATATTTTTTCAACTGTGTTTTCAGAAACAATGTTTTCTTCAGACGCATCATTTTTAGTAATGATTTTTTCAATTTTTTCTGTTTTGCTTGAAAGCTCTATTTCTTGATTGCTTGCTTCATGAATGGCTATCTCGTCAACAGATTCTTCTGTGGGATTAGTCAGGCTTGCAACTTTTGAATAAACAACTTGAAAGTTTGTTAACAATAACCAGGTAAGTAATCCAAATATAAAAAGAATGATCGTTTTCATTATTTAAGTACGCTCAGGTAAGTAAGGTTTCTAATTATTTATTATTATTTACTATGTACAAGACAGCTATTATAAAACAATATATTATTATATTACTATGTTCTAATTCATTTTACTTATTGCTACTTTAATTTTAAAGATTTATATTATTTATCATATATTTATATAATTATATTAAAGTGATATATCATAAATAAATACAATTATCATATAAATATTGAACATTATGATCTATATCAAACTAATATTAGGCATAATCTATGAGTAGGTTTGTAAAGTATGAGTGGATGCAAAATAAACTCATTCAAGTTAGATTAGTGATGTGGTTTTGCTAATGGCACAATGTGCAAAATGGACGCACTATTATTATTAATCTAATTATCAGACTTAATCCCTCACAGATTAAATCGCTCTTATTTACCTCGGATTTAACGTAATGAAGTTATTTACCATCCTTATTTTACTCGGAGTTGGGTTTGCGTTAGCGGCCGCTTCTTCAGTAACACTAGAAACCACTAACGATACTGAGTTCTGTACCTCTTGCCATTCAATGCAGTGGGTTAAAGAAGAGTGGATGGAGAGTGTTCATTACGCCAATATTTCTGGTGTCAGAGCTAATTGCTCTGATTGCCATGTGCCTCATGATACGGGCCCTAAACTGTTGGCAAAACTACGTGCGGCTAAAGATGTTTGGCATGAAATTCGTGGCACGATTGATGACGAAGAAAAATTTGAGCATCACCGTTGGCAAATGGCTAATGCGGTGTGGGATCGAATGAAAGCATCCGATTCTCGTGAATGTAAATCTTGTCATACCGTGGCTGCAATGGACCTTAAAGAGCAAGATCGAAGCGCAAGGAAAAAACATAAAAAAATAGCTAAAGGAAGTGGTAAAACATGTATTGACTGCCACAAAGGGGTTGCACATGAAATCCCTAAAGAACCCGATGCTTAGATCATATATTTCATAAAAGTTGCTAAAATAAAATCATTTTTTTACTGAAATGCCCTCAATCCCGTTATTTCAATGTGTTAAAGTTTAATCAAGCAAATAGAATTTTATCAAACTATTTGCAGGCCAAAAAATAAAGACTATTAA
>CAZFEP010000019.1:19962-24726 GCA_964517365.1 uncultured Thiotrichales bacterium
AATAAAGACTATTAAATTAAAATAGATCCAGGAATAGGAGGAGTTCTATGTTTAATCATCGCACCCTAGCGATTCTACTCACGTTTGTTACCGGAATGAGTTTCGTTTCAAGCGCATCAGCTGACAGCGCTAGCGCAGAAATGCTCTCAAACACTTGTCTGGGTTGTCATGGTCCAAATGGTATTAGTGTGGGTCCAGCAACACCAACTATTTCCGGTATGTCCGAGATTTATATTATCGGTGCAATGTTGGCATATAAATATGACAACGATGAAGAAAAGGTTGACGCTATCATAGAAGCTGATATTGACCTTGAAGACGTAGAATATTTTGCCCGAACTTCTACGGTAATGAATCGAATTTCTAAAGGGTATTCAGAAGCTGAAATAAAATTAATTGCAAAACATTTTGCTAACCTGCCTTTTGAAGCTGCAAGCCAAAGTGCTGATGCAGGCCAGGCTGAATCGGGTGCAAAGTTACATGAAACACATTGCGAGAAGTGCCATGAAGACGGTGGTAGTTCTGCTGAAGATGATGCTGGTGTGTTAGCGGGTCAGTGGGCACCTTACCTTGAATACACGATGGCAGATTTTGCAAGTGGTGATCGTGATATGCCTAAAAAGATGAAAAAGCAAATGGAAGAAGCTCATACAATAAATGGTGATGATGCGATGAGAGATCTAATCCAGTTTTATGCTAATAAAAAATAGTACCCGTGTAATTAGGAGTCATAACATGTCTACAACAAATAATTCAAAATTAGCAAACTCTAAACTAACAAGAAGAAATTTTTTAAAAGTTACCAGTGGTGCGGTTGCTGCAACTACCACAGGAGTTGGTTTTCCATTGATCGCTAGTGCTGCAAACAAACGTGTTGTCGTAGTTGGTGGTGGTGTGGGTGGTTTAATTGCAGCTAAATACATTGCAAAGGGTGATTCTTCAATTGAAGTAACAGTAGTTGAAGCAAAACCTGATCATCACACTTGCTTCATGAGTAATGAAGTAATTGGTGGCGATCGTGATATTTCCACTATCAAATTTGGATACGATAACTTAGCTGATCATGGCATTAAACTAATTCAAGATACGGTAACCATGGTGGATGCGGAAGCCCATAAAGTAATGACGGCGGGTGGTACCACACTAGAGTTCGATCGCTGTGTAGTTTCGCCTGGTATATCGCTTAAGTTTGGTTCTATTGAAGGATACAGTGAAGAAGCTGCAGAAATAATGCCACATTCCTGGATAGCAGGACAACAAACCGCCCTGCTACGCAGTCAGTTAGAGTCTATGGAAGATGGAGGACTTGTAGTAATAGCGCCACCACCTAATCCATTCCGTTGCCCACCAGGACCTTATGAGCGTGCTGCACAAATTGCACATCATTTAAAACATAATAAACCAAAATCTAAACTGCTCATTCTTGATGCAAAAGACAAGTTTTCTAAGCAAGGTTTATTCTTGCAAGGATACAAGGATGTTTACGGTGAAATGATTGAATGGGTTGCGGCAGCAGATACAGGTGGCGGTGTGCAATCTGTGGATACAAAAGCTATGACCGTCAGTACTGACTTTGATGATCATAAAGTTGCCGTGGCAAATATAATACCTGCACAACATGCTGCAAAAATCGCGCATGACTCTGACTTAGTAGATGAGTCGGGATGGTGTCCGGTAGACTTAGGTACATTTGAATCTAAGAAGCACAAAGATGTGCATGTTATTGGTGATGCAAGCATCGCAACGGGTATGCCAAAGTCCGGTTATGCAGCCGGCACACAAGCCAAAGCATGTGCTGCGGCAATCATTAGTATGCTGCAAGGTAATGATGCACCCATTACATCATATGCGAATGCGTGTTACAGCTTGATCGCACCTGATTATGGAATTTCTGTTGTAGCGGTATACAAACTTGCTGAAGATAGAAGTGAAATTGAAAAAATATCGGGTGGCTTAACACCAATGGATGCTAGCGCTGAAGCACGAAACCGTGAAGTGCAGTATGCCTATAGTTGGTTTAACAACATGACAGCTGAAATGTTTGGCTAACTTTAGATTTTGGTTGACCTTATATGGTTGATCTAATAATGGTGCAAAAAAAAGGGGCTTACGCCCCTTTTTTATAATGTGCAACGTATTAACTACGTATAGCCGTAACGGCTTTATATATCAATCTTAACGGTGAAGGCGCCTCTTACCTCGCCTATTTCATAATCAGTAGCTTGATCTTGTGGGTATAAATGCTGAATTTTCTCAGAAATAGCTGGGGCAATATTTTTACCATGACATAGTGCGCAGGGTTCTTGCATAGGTATAGCTTTCATATACCTAAATGTATCTTTGTTTTCCTCAGTGACTATTTCATGCACCTCTAGAGACTTCACGTCAGCACCTGATTTTAGTTGTGAAGAAAACCATTTCAATTGTTTGGTCTCCCATGTATCAGCTTTGTTCTCAGGGTTTCTGATTTTAAGTGAAGTTCGTCCGACATTTAGTTCATATTTTTTTGATAGATTGTTACTAATTTGAATAGCGTCAATATTACAGACTTCAATAGCAGAAACGGGCCCTTCTGATTGCAGTGTTTCAACAAGCGTATTTTTTAATTGGCTACCCAATTGCTTACTTGCTACACGGCTTTGTAAAATCTCCCCTTCTACGTTTTTCGAACATCCAATTATTGTCGAAGAAGTGATGCAAATAAAAATAATTAATTTGAAATATTTCAAATTTGTCACCTAGATAAATAAGCAAATATCAGAGTTTTGTGCTTCGGGTAAAAAAGAAGCAGCCCCAACCCAATCTTGAACATCCTCTATGAATTCTTCCCTTTTGAAACCAAACAAGTCTACCGTCATTTGGCATGCCACCATTTTAACTTCAGCTTCTATGGCTAATTCGCGTAACTCTTGAATGCTTGCAACTCCCTTGCTACTTAAAGTTTGCTTCATCATTGAAGTAGCAAACTTTTCAAATCCTGGAATATTGCTACTTAAAGCATTTGGAATATTCCATTGCACGTTCTTAAACCAGTCAGGCCCAAAAGGCATTTTCATTGGCATGGCAGGATTACCAAGAGGCGAGATTTCCAGGTCTAGATCTTTTTTCAATAAATTTAAACCATAGAAAGTGAAGAAACAGGATACATCCCACCCTAGCGCCGCTGCGGTTGATGCCAAGATAAAGGGAGGATAAGCCATATCCATAGTACCTTTTGTGGCAATTAACGAGAGTTGTGGCGTTCGCGCCTCTTCTCGCTCTTGAAGTTTTTGTTCAAGTCTTTCATCAAACCATTTATTTAAAGTTTCTTGGTCAATATTTTGAATGTCTAGCGAATCTTGCATTACCGTCTCCAGAGCTAGGTTGCTTCAGTAGAATATAGTTTAATATATTCTAATTTACTAATTTTCGAAACTGTAACAAAACACCTAAGTGTTTAGGTACATCCATTCTGGAGGAGTCTAACGATTGATTTAATATATGGATGAATTATAGAAAAGCATGTATTTACTTATTTATCAGCTATATACAGATGAAAATTAAATAATTATATGAAGTGAGTATAGTTTCAACAAACTTTGCAAAGTTATTGAATTTCAATAGCTAATTCCTTGAACGCATATCCCAAGTACTTCACTTTATGCCCTGTTTTATTTATGAATTGCGTGAATACTTCATGGCCATCCTGTTCCCAGTGCGGAAAGTTGAAGTAATCATCAAAAACGATAACCGTGCCACTCACAATATACTGTTCGAGGTTTTCGAATATAGTTTGTGTTGCAGAATTTAAGTCACAATCAATATGTAATAAGGCAATGTGGTCTTTGTTTTGGTCTGCCCAAGCAGGCAAAGTGTCTTCAAACCATCCTTTATGCAGTGTGACATTATTGGGTACCTTAGGAAGCTTACCGCCAACTGAAAAGGTACCTACATCATTTTGTACCCATGATTCTGGAAGGCCTTCAAAGGAATCAAACCCATGAACAGATTTATTGGGTGCATGTTTAGCGATATATCGAAGAGACTCCCCTTTCCAGACACCAAACTCTAAATAAACGCCATTTAATGTTACTTTTCGAAGTGCAAGCTCCATTAAATTTTTCGGGCTTCGACAAGCAATAGCTTTAGAGCAATGATTGATTACGAACTCTGCAGTCGATTGGTATGCAATTTTTCTTACTTCATTGAAAGGATGCTTGCGGGGGTACTCTAGAGCGTCAAAAATTTGGCAGAGCTTTTCTTTGAAAGCGTTGCGGAATTTATAATTTCGTATCATGCGTTTGAAAAGCTGAGTAGGTCATTAAATTATTCAAGAATTCTAGCACTTTCATAGATTATCTCTGTCGACTAGAACTCAATAAAACACATCAATGGAATGGTTAAATATTGCCTAAATTTGGCTTAAAACAAAGCAAGTCAGTAGCAATATAAAAATTATTTATATAAACTGCAATTTATATAGGGTTTAAGACGTTATTGCTAGATTTTGTGCTCAATTATGAGGAATTATCAAACTGAACGGTTATAGTATTTTGCGACTAGATTTGTTTGATTAGTAGCCGCTAGTAAACACACCAACGATAAGCTATTTACTACCCCTCATCAGGGCATTAGTATCTGAAGCTTGTAGAAAACTCTATGTTTAATGAGTGAGTTATAGTGTCAGCAACAGTTTGAATAGAACTGCTCATAATTCCCCAGTAAGTAAAGAATTATGGCGTCCCCAAGGGGATTCGAACCCCTGTTGCCGCCGTGAAAGGGCAG
>CAZFEP010000020.1:0-24008 GCA_964517365.1 uncultured Thiotrichales bacterium
TAAAAATGCGCTGCGAAGCTCTGAGCTAAGTTCCATAGTTTACCTAATCCGTTTTACCAATCCATTTTCCTGGTCCATTTTCCTGGTCCATTTTCCTGGTCCATTTTCCTGGTCCATTTTTCTGGTCCATTTTTCTGGTCCTGATGCAATCATCCTTGCCGGCAAAAAAGACACATCATTGGACCTAATTATTAGACCAGATTTGCTTGCTCAATTTTACCTACTTAATTATTCAACCAAGTGTTTTTTGAATTATATCACCAGTAAAGCCACGGGATTGGAGGAAACGCATACGTTTTGCGCGTTCCTTGGCGGTCTCTAGCAACTTACCAGCAAATTTCTTTTCGTACGCTAGGCGAGCCGTCTCCAGCCAGATCTTGTCATTGAATTCGACATAGGCTTCGACTAATTCAGAGGATACTCCCCGTTGCTGAAGCTCTAACTTGATTTTAAGGGGACCATAGCCACGATTGCGACGCATATGGACATAACTTTCAGTATAACGCTCATCACTTTGCAAACCCTCTTCAGCAAGAATGACTAACACTTCTTCAATTTCACTATCGGTGAAATCTTTAGCTTTAAGTTTTCGAGTTAGCTCCAGGCGTGTGTGCTCACGCCTGGCTAAAATATCAAATGCTGAGTTCCGTACAGATCTACACGGTTTGTCGGCAGGTTTATTAGAATCAGGCTTCAGTCGCTTCTTCCTCTTCAGCTTGATCGTCTTCAATGTCTTGGTTTAGATCATCCGGATCAGGTAACAATTGCGCACGAAGTCTTGCATCAATCTCATTCGCCATTTCAGGATTTTCCAGCAAATAGGCTCGTGCATTTTCTTTGCCTTGTCCAATACGTTCTTCATTGTAGCTATACCAAGAGCCTGCTTTTTTCACCATGTCATACTCGACACCCATATCAATCAATTCACCTAATCTGGAAATGCCTTCACCATAAAGAATTTCAAATTCAGCTTTCTTGAAAGGAGGTGCTAGTTTATTTTTAACTACCTTCACGCGAGTTTCGTTACCTAAGATTTCATCACCCTTCTTAATAGCACCAATTCTACGTATATCTAAACGAACCGAAGCATAAAACTTTAATGCGTTACCACCAGTGGTAGTTTCGGGGCTTCCAAACATGACACCAATTTTCATGCGAATTTGGTTAATGAAAATCACCATGGTATTCGAACGTTTAATATTACCTGTGAGCTTACGTAACGCTTGTGACATTAAGCGTGCTTGTAAGCCCATATGCGAATCACCCATGTCACCTTCAATTTCAGCACGTGGCGTTAACGCTGCAACTGAATCGACTACTACGATGTCTACTGCACCAGAACGAACCAGCATATCGGTGATCTCTAACGCTTGCTCACCTGTATCAGGTTGTGACACTAAAAGATCTTCTACATTTACACCTATTCTTTCTGCATAAGATGGATCAAGTGCATGCTCTGCATCTACAAAAGCTGCTGTTCCACCATTCTTTTGGCACTGTGCTATTGCTTGCAAAGTAAGAGTTGTTTTACCAGATGATTCAGGACCGTAAATTTCAATAACACGGCCTTTTGGCAAGCCACCAATGCCTAATGCAACATCTAATGCCAAGGATCCTGTTGATACCACCTCAATATCACGAGCAGCCGTTGAATCACCCAAGCGCATAACAGCACCTTTACCAAATTGTCTTTCAATTTGACCTAGTGCGGCCACTAGTGCTTTTTTACGATTCTCGTCCACGGTACTACCCCTACGTTATGGCCAAGTATGGCCGATGTCTTGAAAATTATTTGCTTACTAACGGATTGCCATCAGTTTGATTATCTTGGCACATTCGAAGTGCAAAAACACTCACTGCGTCATTTAAATTGAGGGCTGAATTATTCTTCTTTTAAGAATGAATGTTTCGCAAGCGAAACATACCGAGTACCTTCATCATCTGTAACAGACTCAAGCAAATGAAATTCAGTTGCGCACCAACTAATAGTGAAAGGGATATCTGGGAAATCCGCTTTTGGGACATTTTTAAACAAGGTTACATGTGGTTTATAAATTCTTTCTTCAGTAGCTGCACCACAATTTTCTGCTATAGATTTTAGATGGTTAACTAGTCTAGTTAACTCTCTAGGATAAGAAGAACAGCCAAGCCATAAAATTTGTGAGCGTTTAAAATAGCCGTAAAGATCTAACCGCAATGAAAAAGATTGCACAAAAGTTTGGGCCATCTTCTTTTCTATACACTTACGCTCACTTGCTTCTAGATCACCTAAAAATTGCAGCGTAATATGCAGATTTTTATTCGAGACAGGTTCAACACCTTGTAAAATTGGAAAAGATCTAGATAGCTCAATTAACTGTGAATGCACTTCAGGGTCGGGCAGTAGTCCAAAAAATAAACGTTTCTTAGCCATCTAATCTTTTTCACTTAATTTTATGATGAGCTGTTCGATTGCACTCTGGGCGGATTGCTCTCGAACAGAATGTCGATCGCCATTAAAAAGATGAAGTTTAGAAGCTGGCTTTTGCCCATTTTGTGCAATCGCAATATATACTGAACCAACTGGCTTGGAACTACTGCCCCCACCCGGGCCCGCTATGCCTGTAATCGCTGCGCTTATGTCTGCATCACTATTCACTAAAACCCCTAGCGCCATTAACTCTGCTACTTGGGCACTTACAGCACCATACTCATGTATAACATTAGATTGAACATCTAATTGTTTAGTCTTAGAGACGTTACTATAGGTCACAAACCCGCACTCAAACCATTTAGAACTCCCAGAAACAGAGGTACAAAGCTGTGCAAGCATTCCACCCGTGCACGATTCAGCCACTGCAAGTTTTAATTTTTTTTCGACCAAAGCGCTTGCCAAACTTTCTGTGAGTGCTTTATTAAACACTTCGCACCTTACGTAACCTCAACATGAAATATTAGTCCTATATTGGCCTTATATTGGATACTTTTTGGACTGCCTAACAAACATTTCTTCGTTAGACTGCCAATTATGATCGCACGCCCACCCATAAAACACACCCCGATGATGCAGCAATATTTACGCATCAAAGCAGAATATCCCGATATGTTGTTGTTTTATCGCATGGGTGATTTTTTCGAGCTATTTTTTGAAGATGCCAGACGTGCTGCCAAGCTATTGGATCTAACGTTAACTTCACGAAATAAAAATTCAGCAGATGAAATTCCAATGGCAGGTGTTCCTGTTCATGCAACAGAAGGCTATTTAGCAAAATTATTAAAACAAGGTGAGTCCGTAGCGATATGTGATCAGGTTGGCGACCCTGCCACGAGTAAAGGTCTGGTTGAACGTAAAGTCACTCGCGTAATTACCCCTGGAACCGTAATTGAAGAGGAGTTGTTAGAAAAGAAAAAAGATAATTATTTACTTGCAATCTGTGCTCATGAAAATAGTTATGGATTAGCTTATTTAGATCTAAGCTCTGGTAAATTCTTATTGCAAAACTGTAGTTCAATACAAGAACTACATGATGAAGTAGGTCGCATCCAACCTGCAGAAATTTTATTAGCAGAAGACACACTATTAAATACAGAGCTCGCAATACTATTGGATAAATGTGCCTCAAGAACCATTCCTACCTGGCATTTTGAATATGAATCTTCCAATACCGCTTTGTGCAAACAATTTGGCACCAAAGATTTAAGCGGATACGGCTGTGACCATTATCCATTAGGCATATCTGCAGCCGGTGCTGTGCTGCAGTATATAAAAGATACTCAAAAAACACAGTTACCTCATATTGACGGCCTACAGGTTTGTCATAAAGATGAATATTTAACTATAGATAGTGTTACACGAAAAAACCTAGAAATAGAAGTTTCCACTCAAGGTGATTCAAAACACAGCTTGATTAATGTGTTAGATAAAACTGCATGTGCAATGGGCTCACGTTGCTTACGTTCGTGGCTAAATCAACCTACACGCATCAAAGACACTTTATCGTTACGACACGCAGCCATTTCTGAATTTTTACAACTGAATGATTTCTCTGATCTTCATAGCCTTCTCATAAATATAAAAGATATCGAACGTATCCGCAGTCGTATTGCTTTAAAAACAGTACAACCCAGAGACCTAGATGCATTACGCATGACGTTACAATGTGTTCCACTCATTCAAAGCCAACTTTGTCATTACAAAAATGAATTATTGATTGATTCAGTCGAGTTACTAAAAGATCACGAAAGTTTAAAACATAAACTTGAAAATGCTTTAGGTGAGGACTTACCTGCGCTCATACGTGACGGCGGTGTTATTAAGCAAGGTTACGATGATGAATTGGATGAGCTTCGCAACACAAGCACACATGCAAACCAATTCTTAATTGATTTAGAACAACAGGAAAAAAGTGCAACCAATATCACTAACCTCAAGGTTTCATATAATCGTATTCATGGATACTACATTGAAATTCCACGCAGCCATGCAGATCAAGCACCAGAGCATTATACGCGCAGACAGACTTTAAAAAATACAGAACGCTACATAACACCAGAACTCAAAAAGTTTGAAGATAATGTGCTAAGCGCAAAGGAACGCTCACTCAAAAGAGAAAAATTATTATATGAGCAATTTGTTGAAGAGCTAAACGAAGATTTGTTAATTATACAAAATTGCTCTAAGGCATTAGCTCAAATAGATGCATTAGCTACTCTTGCAGAACGTGCCTCAACATTAAATTATGTGAAACCCTTATTTACTGATGATAATTGCTTGCACATCAAACAAGGCAGGCACCCCGTGATCGAGAATGTGCAAAGCGAACCGTTTACTGCAAACGATGCGATGCTAGATGAACAAAGAAAGTTATTACTCATCACCGGCCCCAACATGGGTGGCAAGTCTACCTATATGCGTCAAATTGCACTCATTACCTGGTTAGCTTATAGCGGTAGCTTTGTACCCGCTGAAGAATTAAAAATTGGACCCATTGATGCCATATATACACGTATAGGAGCATCGGACGATTTAAGTTCGGGTCGCTCTACATTCATGGTAGAAATGACGGAAGCCGCAAATATATTAAACAATGCCTCGAAACAAAGCTTGGTATTAATGGATGAAGTTGGCCGAGGCACCAGTACCTATGATGGATTATCGCTTGCATGGTGCTGCGCAGAACATCTTAGTGAAGTGAACCAATCCTATAGTTTATTTGCCACTCATTATTTTGAACTCACCCAACTACCTGAGCTGTTTGAGAGAATATACAACGTTCATATTGATGCGATTGAACATAATGAGAAAATTATATTTCTACACGCCGTAAAAGAAGGACCAGCAAACCAGAGTTATGGCTTACAAGTAGCACAACTTGCAGGTATACCTAAATCCGTTATTGCCAATGCAAAACTAAAATTAAAACAATTGGAATCTGAAGCAATGCAAGCAAAACCCACCGGCTCACAATCACAGCTTGGTTTAAATTTAGAAGAGGAAGTTTCACACCCAAGCGTTGAATACTTAGAAAATGTTGAACCAGATGAACTCACACCAAAAGAAGCGTTGGAGATTTTATATAAACTGAAATCTCTAAGCTAAACACCATTAAATCAAGAAATATATTTTTTGATTATGCAATTTTCTTAATCTGTGAACTACTGTCTATAAGCTCTGGATTCAAAACTTCAACCAAGGGTTTTTCTACTATTTCTTTTTGTGGCTTCCCAAACAAATACCCCTGATATAGATCAACACCCATAGACTGAAATAGTTGCCATTCTTCATGAGTCTCAACCCCTTCAGCTAACACCATCTTTTTTTCTTGACGAGCTATACTCACTATCGATTCACATATCGTGCGATGTATTGTTGATTCAACGCTCTTTGAAATTAGCTGCCGATCAATCTTGATTAAGTCCGGAGACAAGTCACCTAACAATGTGAGTCCTGCATGCCCCGCACCCAAGTCATCTAATGCTATTCTAAAGCCATAATCACGATAATAGTCAATAATACCTCTTAAATGATCATGATCCTTGATCTTCTCTGTCTCAATCACTTCAAAGATTACACGCTTAGAATGCAGTCCATATTTTTCTGCGGCAGCAAGTGTTGTAGTCAGACAAACATTAGGATCATAAATAACACTTGGGAGAAAATTAATAAGAAAATTACAATGCAAGGGAGCATCAGCTAAAGCTGCATTCTTGATATGCGTCTCACGACATATTCGATCCAACATGAATAATAAATTTTCTTGCCTCGCCCATTTGATGATTTGAGTTGGATTAATAATTTTCCCTGCATCATCCACTGCTCTCATTAAACATTCATACCCCCAAATTTGCATGGTTGGGTGAGAGAATACAGGTTGAAACCAAGTCTCAATTCGACGATTCTCAAGTATATTAACTAATGGTGATGCCGTTCTAGGCGCTGACGTTATAAGCAGTTGTGCATCCAACAATACAGACACTTGCTCATCAATAGTTTTATTTATATCCAACCATGCCACTCGTAAGTGAGGATATAAGTCTGGTGTTATTTCTTGCAGAAACTCTGACAATGAAGCCAAACACGCAAATCGTTCAGATTGTCCTAATTGAACTGTAAAGAGTGATAGTTTCTCTTGATGATCCCAATCAAGATTCTTGGCGAGTTCCAACAACTTTGAAACATCTTTGTTATTCCCCCCATACAGCAAAGCGACCGAACGGCGAGTTGTTTGACAATGACAGTTGTGATCCATAGAAATCAGCAATTAATAGATATCAACTATGTATCGGCAACATACTCAAGACCTTTAGCTTTGCTAGAACGATTTGGGTCTTTAACAGACTAAAAAGATTCTCTCATTCACCTTCACGATAATCTGTTTACAGCGCAATTATAGCCAAATTAGACTCTATTTTCTTCGTAGTGAAATTTCATCATAGTGCTTCAATGTTTCTTCTGTTCGCGCATAGCCAAATTCAATCAGCTCATCGGCACGATCAAAATCCAACCATCCGCAGAGGTTACGTGGAATCTCTACCATAATGTCCGGATAATTCGCTGCAAGTTTGAAACGTGCTATTGAAGACTGCATCGTATCCATAGACTGCGTCATCAAATTGATAATACCTGTATCTTGTTTATTATTCTTCACGTCACCTTTTGGCATCATTCCATCTACCAATTTCTCAATACCAAGTTGATATTTATTCTTGGATTGCGCTTCTTCAATCTCAATGTTTTCTTGTTGTTTAGGTTCAAATATTTCAGGCGGCCCATTAAGAGCCACAGCTATAGTAAGTTCTGTATCATTATTCAAGGTGGGTGCTATTGGCACAGGGTTAATAATGCCTCCATCCGCTAACATACGATCTGAATATTCAACCGGTGAAAAAATCATCGGCACCGCAATGGATGCACGAATCGCTTGAAACAGAGAACCTTCTGCAAGCCATACTTCCTTTTGATCTACGATATCGGTGGCAACCGCTGTAAAGCCAATAGGCAATTCTTCTATAGTTCGGTCTTTTATTATTTCTTTAAGTACCTCAATAATTCTCTCGCCTTTGAAAATAGATTTCCGGGTAAATGAAATATCTAATAAACGAAGAATATTTCTTCTTTTTAAAGCTTTTACCCATTCAACATAGACATCAAGCTCACCTGCCGCATAAATGCCTCCCACTAATGCCCCAATTGATGATCCCGAAATATATTTTATATCGTAATCATGATCAGTAAGACAACGTATCACACCAATGTGGGTTAAACCTCTTGCCGCACCACTACCCAACACTAACGAGACTGTAGTTTTTTTGCTCATACTATATTTGACAATAAAATTATGTTGCGTAGAAGTTTTTTACTTATTAAATAAAAAAATTATGACCAAAACAAGGATACTCAAATCATTAGATTTTAAAAAATTAATCTTTAGACAGGCTTGTTCAATAGTTCTCTTAACCCTTCTTCTAAACTATGCTTAGCGGTTACCTTCAACGATTGTTGAAGCGTATCTACCATGGCTGCTGAATGCTTAATATCTCCCTCTCTTTCCGGTCCAAAAGTTTTGTCGCATGTATGTCCAGCAATTTTTTCCAACACTTCAATTAATTCTAATAACGTAACAGTAGAACCGGTTGCCACGTTCACAGCACCTTGGTAGTCACACCCTAAAGCAGCAACGTTTGCTCTTGCTACATCATTTACAAAAATGAAATCTCGTGTTTGGGAACCATCGCCATTAATGGTTAATGCTTGGTTGGCTAACACTGCATCTGCAAATAAAGCAATTACACCCGCATAAGGTGATTTCGGATCTTGTCTTGGGCCAAATACATTAAAAAAGCGCATACCACATGAAGAAGTATCGTAAAGATCTTTAAACAGCTTTACATATAATTCATTAATTTGTTTTTCCAAACCATAAGGTGACTCGGGACCTAATGGTTCTGCCTCACTTAACGGCAAGGTTTTAGGGTTTCCATAGGTCGCTGCAGAGGATGCATAAACGAACCTTTTTGCATGATTCTTTTTCATGGCATTCAGCACATTAACAAAACCAAGAATATTGTGGGTGGCGGAGTCTACTGGATCTTCAAGTGATTTCACAACCGAAACTTGAGCTGCCAAATGTAAGCAATGAGTAACCCCTTCTGCGGCGACCGCAACTGCGGAGCTATCGCGTATATCCCCTTCAATAATTTCTAGGTGTGGATGTGCATCAGGCAAATTTTCACGATTACCTGATGAAAAGTTATCCAGCACTACAACACGCTGATCTAATGCAAGTAATTGATCTACAGTATGTGAGCCGATAAAGCCCGCACCACCGGTAACAAGGTATTTATTCATGTTCATTCACTATATTTATTGTCTTATGTTTAACCAATTTAGGCCTATTTGGGTATACCCGATAATTATAACGTCTTATATAAATAGAGAATGCGATCTAGTGTTGATCTTGTCCGAATTTAAGTTTATTTCAGCTCTTATTTTCATCTTTGACACAATTCCCTACAATTACACTCTCAATAAGCATTAGCGAAATATATGACATTTTTAGTAACCGAATCCTGCATCAAGTGCAAATATACTGACTGCGTTGAAGTCTGTCCGGTCGACTGCTTTCATGAAGGACCCAATATGCTGGTTATTGACCCAGAAGAATGCATTGATTGCGCCATGTGTGAAACAGAGTGTCCGGTTGAAGCTATTATCAGTGAAGATGATTTATCCGAAGATCAACAAGATTTTCTGGAGATCAATGTAAAATATTCCGCTAAATGGCCTGTGATCACCAGCATAAAACCTGCTCCAGAAGATGCAAAAGATTGGGAAGATGTTGCGGACAAACGTAACTTGATCGAAGAATAAGCCATAATCGAGAATGAAGATTAATAACGAGAAATATTCACAAGGACTCAAAACAAAATAATTTGCACACTCTCAACAACATTCATCTTGTTCACTACAGTCTAGACCTATTGGATGTTGTCAGTAAAGAAATCGCTACACATACCTCCAACTTACTACCTGACCTTAGCAAGGTTATCGTTTTCTTACCTAACCAACTATCGCAATCAATACTTCGTGAAAAGTTACTAGTAGAAATATCAAAACAAGGGCACGAAGCGATACATCCCCCAACTATTACCACCCTACGTCAATGGGTGCGCAGCAGGCATCATGTTAACAAACCCATATTGTCTCAATATGCACGGGAACTAATACTAGTAGATGCCGTTAAGCAACAGCCTGATTTATTTGCGAGCGCTAATCCTTGGGGTATTGCCAATGAATTATTATCATTATTCGATGCAATGCTTCTAAATGACATCAAATCAAGTGAGTTTAGTAATTATTACCAAGGGGAAGATCAAGACGTATCACATGCACTATTACATGAATCTGACTTAGTAAAATTATTATGGGAAGCATGGTTATCACAAATTAGTGATGAAGATTTCATTGATCCGATTCAGAATTATTCAAAGGCGTTAGAAAGTATTAAAATTTCTAATAATGAATCACTATACTGCATTGGTTTAGATCAACTGACCACACTTGAATGTAAATTTTTGAATGAAGTTGGACAGCAATCAAAATTATTTTTCTATGCGCATGCAAGCCATATAGAACACTCAAGTCGCTGCAGTGAATGGTTGAAAAAATACATAAGTAATACCACACAACTTAGCTTCCAAGAAAATAACACTATCTCACCACGCTCTAAATTATATGATAGCGTGTTTTTAGATAATGAACTAAACATCAAGCAAAGAGCAGAGCTATTTGCGCATAAGCACACTGATCCCTTAAAGGGTCACTTGAGTATTTATAAAACCAATAGTTTTGAACAGCACACCCATGCAATAGATATTCAAATCCGAATTTTTTTGTATGAAAATAAAAAAAATATCGGTGTGGTCACTACAGATCGGAAGTTAATACGTAGATTACGAGCGGTTCTTGATCATGCCAATGTATCAGTTAGTGATACTGCAGGATGGGCGTTAGCTACAACGAGTGCTGCAGTTGTAGTTGAGTGGTGGTTGCAACTTGTTGAAGAAAGATATCCAGCTAAACAACTCTTGGCTCTAGCAAGTTCTCCTTTTTTTCCTGTAGTTGACCAAGACGTACATGCTAATGCAATAAATGTGCTTGAAAAGGACATCATACTATCTCTCAACCTACATAATGGGATACATCGCTATCGTGATGGAATTGAAAAAATCCAGGAAAGAAACAATACCATTGACCCCTCTGTTTTTGATTACCTAAATAGTTTACTAGATCAATTTGAGGCCAGTGCACAACTACTCTCTAAGCTACATAACAAAAAATCATACCCATTACACCGCTTCATCAATGAATTATTAAACAGTTTAAAACCTATCGGTATATACACTACCTTAAATAAAGATGATGCAGGAAAACAAATCATAGAATTATTTGAAGATCAAATCATGCACTTTAAATTAATTGACAATAATATGACCTGGTCTGAATCCAGGCGCTTCATGTCAAGAATATTTGATCAGCAGAATTACAAACCACCTATTTCTCAATCTGCCAACATTAACAATGTAACTTTTTGCAGTTTAGAACAGAGCCGCCTACAAACATTTGATGCGTTAATCATCGCATCCATGGATAAAAATAATTTTCCTGGAAAAACTAATAATTATGTTTTTTTCAATGAACAAGTACGTACAGATTTAAAAATTCCAACCTGGCGCGATGATCATGCGCGACATATGTTTCAGTTTCGTAGTTTGTTAGATTGCTCCGAGAATATTCTTATTACCATGCAAACAGAGAATAATGGAGAAAAAGTGTCACCTTCTCCATGGTTAGAAGCTATCGAGACTTTTTATACTCTTGCCTATAAACAAAATTTGAATAATACAGATTTAGAATATTTAGTAGCTCAAGACTCTAGCCAAGTAATAATGAATACTCAAATCCCTTTTCCTACAGATACCACCCAACCTAGCCCTGTTTTAATTCCTGAGCTTAAACCTGAAAATCTTTCCATCTCCCAATATCAAAGTTTAATCAACTGTCCTTATCAATATTTCACGTTAAGTTGCTTGAAACTCAAAGAAACGAATGAACTTAATGAAGAACTGGGTAAAGCAGACTTTGGGAGTTTAATTCATCATAGTATCCATGCATTTTTTACTAACCTTGATTACTTACCAGGCCCTTTTGCAACTAAAGTCACAACCCATAATCGTGAAGAAGCTGAAGAAATGTTGCATTTAATCAGCAGGCAAGTGTTCACTCAAGCTGCCAACATAGTATCCAGCACCAAATCTGACATGGAATCTGGCATGAAATCAAGCAATGAATTTAATAATGAATTATGGTTACAACGTTGGTTAGATTTAATCCCAAAATTTATAGATTGGGAAATAAAACGCCAAACAAACTACACACCATACTCTCACGAAGCTGAAAAAAGACTCAACATCAATGATTCATCTCAGATTAACGGCAGACTTGACCGTGTAGACAAATTTGAAAATGGTTTTTCAATTGTAGATTATAAGACAGGTGTCACCCCCACCAAAAAAAGCATTATGTCAGGTGAGCAAGTTCAGCTTCCTATGTATGCATGTTTAAATGAAAGCAATATAAGTGAAAAAACTACTCAAGTTGAATTTGTAGCAATTGGCGACAGCAATATGGTTAAAAGTGTTGCAGTAATCAAAAATGATGAATTGGACCATCTGAAAAGCGACCACATAACACGTTTACAAACATTCTTTCAAAGCTTGAATAAAGATACCCCTTTAACCGCTCTAGCACGCAATGATACATGCGAAAAATGTACTGCCGCAGGTGTCTGTAGACATAGTTTTTGGGATTATTAATCACCAAAGCATGCATTATTAAGGATCATAAATAACATGAGTAGAAATGCATTATTAGTCTTATTGTTTAGCTTGACACTCTATTCATGCGGTAATTCAACTAATCGTCTAAGCCTATTAATGGCGGAAGACACCATCCTGGCTTTTGGTGATAGCTTAACCTACGGAACAGGTGCAAATGCTGGTGAAGACTACCCTACACTTTTATCCCATCTTGCCAATATTAATGTAATCAATGCAGGCATTCCTGGTGAAATTAGCAGTAAAGGTTTAGAACGTTTGCCCAATGTACTTAATGAGCATACTCCAGACCTGCTTATTCTTATTCATGGTGGTAATGATATTTTAAAAAAGCTTCCCCGAAGCAAACAAAAAAAGAATTTAATTAATATGATTACCTTGGCACAGGCAAAAAACATTGAAGTGGCCATGCTAGGGGTACCTGAACCTGGTATTTTTTTGAAAAGTGCAGAAATATATGAACAGGTAGCACTCGAAACCAATATACCTATTGAACTATCTTTGTTACCGGACATTCTTGGAGATAATGCATTAAAGTCTGATATCGCACACCCTAATAAAGACGGTTATCAAAAAATGGCGCAAGGGATATTTGAATTTCTTAAAGAAAACGGAGCCATGTAAATTATGTAGCTGAAGCAAGAATTAGCTTCACAATTAAAATCATTCCTACAATAAAAAAAATCGTTAACACTAGACCCACGATAATAAACTGAACCGGACTGCCTTGCTGAAAATCACGCTCGCGATTTTTGTCACTTTGCACACCAAAAAAACTGGCTAGTACACTTTTGACCACATCAATTAGCCCAGGCTTTTTATCAATCATATAGACACGCATTTCCTGTATTGAATTTTGACTCTTAAGCTTGTTATTTAATATTTAGAACGATAAGAAAATACTAATTTTGCAGCAATGGCGCACCGCTCATCCCTTGTAATTAACCACTAACTCTGGTTAATCATAAAGAGCCATCAACTTATGAAATTGCACATAAATATAGTTAAAGAATCTAATAAAATGAGCGATAAATTTATTGTAGCGGATTACATTCATGCTATCTATCAATACGTCTAGTTTGATGTATATATATTCAAGGAAAGAAAAATTGTTTTGTTTCAGAAAAGACCTAGGATAGTCTTAATTCGTCATAAATTGAAATTAAGGATACTTGGCTTTACCATTGTGGAGCTGATGATTACATTAGCCATCGCAGGCATTATAATGATGGTTGCTGTGCCAGCATATCAAGATTACTCATCGCGTATTGAAGATGGTGAAGCTGAAAAAGATCTGGTAGTTATTCAGTTCTCAATTGATGACTATAAACTCATCACTGGAAGTCTCCCAAATTCTTTATCCGATATAGGAATGGATGGCATGGAAGACCCTTGGGGCAATCCATATGTCTATGCGAATCATGATGTAATTCCACGTGGACACAGAAGAAAAGACCATTCATTAGTTCCTATCAATAGTGACTATGACTTATATAGCAAAGGTGAAGATGGCAGAAGCGCCTGGCCATTAACCGCAAATCATAGTAAGGACGATATCATTCGTGGACGTGATGGCGGTTATATGGGCTTGGCTGAAGAATACTAATTTCTAAATGTCATGCAAATTCAATATGCGTTTCTCAAGAGCAAAGTAGCAAAAAGAATATTCATTCTATTTATCGTAGCCGCCATAATTCCTGTATCAATTATGGGTGTTATTACATACCAATATGTAACCAAGTTACTCACAGAAAAAGAACATAAACACTTAACTTTAGAAAGTAAGTCTTATGGAATGGCAATCTTTGATCGCATCTTAGTTGCAGAAAGTCAGATGATTGGCTTTAGTGAATATTTAGTTCAAAACATCGAAAATATCGAAACTTATGAAAAATTCATAGAGAAAAGTTCAAATAAAATTCAATTATTTAATAACATTAAAGTTTACTCGAACGATCATGACAACAATAATAATGCCTATAAACACTTATTAGGTGGCAACACAAAAATTACCACAAGCACCTATAATGATAATATAGTTATTACATTTAGTAGGTTAATAAATACAATAGATTCAACATTAATATTATCAGCAGAGGTAAACACAAATTATATATTTGGTGATATGGATAAGTTTGCTGGTGATGATGATGCGTGCGTAATAGCGCAAGGTGTTGGCACACTAAATTGCTCTAATTCTGTATTTAATATTTTTTCCTTGCCTAGCTTTGCTCGTTATCTTGATGAACAAACTACAAGCCATACCATAAATATTAATAATATTGACTATGTGATTTCATCATGGGAACTTTTTTTAAATGGTAACTTCAATACTGAAAGCTGGCTAATATATTACACAACTCCTAAATCTACATTATTAACTTCTATCAAGTCCTTTAGCAATCAACTCATCCCCGCTCTATTACTTACTATTCTATTAGTATCGTTAATAAGTATTAATCAAATAACTAGATTATTAATACCCCTAGAAAAACTATCTTATCTAACAAAAAGAATTTCAAAACGTAAATTCAATGAAGATGTAAAATTTGAAAGTGGTGACGAATTTCAGCAGCTAGGCGAATCATTCAATAAGATGTCATTTGAATTATCAAGGCAGTTTACTGTAATGACTGCGATGTCTCATTTAGATAGAGCTATTCTTGCCAACATGAGCAAAAAAACAGTGGTCGAAGCTATTTTTGAAAATTTAGAAGATTACCTTGAATACGACCACGCATCAGTAATATTGCTAGATCATAATAATGATCCAAATAGTAATTTATATACATACAGTAAAACAGAAAAAAGAATTATCTCAAATAATCTATTGAATGTAACCAATGAAGATATCGATACCTTGTTGGGTCATACCGACTCATATGTGCGCACGCAAGATCATAATAAGCTCAAAATGATAGATTGGTTAAAAGATATACATTCTAATTACATAACCACAATCGCTGTTAAAGAAAAGAGCAAAACATCTGCTCTAATTATAATAGGACATCAGTTCTTGCCTCAGTTAGACAGAGAAGGCATGGAGCAATTAGATAATTATACCGATAGAGTAAGAGTTGCGCTTAATGCAATTGAACGTGAAGAAAAATTAATACAACAAGCTAATTATGATGATTTAACAGGATTGCCAAATCGTCAACTTCTTATTGACACCTTTAATCAACTATCAAGCAAGCAAAATACATCCCAGAAAACAGCCATTTTATTTATTGATTTAGACAAATTTAAAATAATAAATGATACACAAGGACATGCTATTGGCGACAAATTGTTGAAAGAAGCTTCTTCCCGCATTCAATCCTGTGTTAATACAGATGCATTTCTTGCACGATATGGTGGAGATGAATTTGTCATTTTACTGCCAATCGAGAATGACACTAGCAACATAACAAATATATGCAACGAAATCATAAATCAAATATCTAAATTATTCAGCATAGATAACTATGAACAGTATATTGGTGCCAGCATAGGTGTCTCGCTCTATCCCAAAGATGGAAATAACTGGAATGATGTCTTACAAAAAGCCGATATCGCGATGTATAAAGCTAAAGAAAAAGGCAGGAACACTGCATTATATTTCTCTGATTCTATGCAGGAAGAAATATCGGAGAAGGCCTCATTAGAGGCTGACTTATTTCATGCGCTAGAAAAACAAGAAATATATATGGTTTATCAGCCACAAATGGACATTGCCACAGGCGAGATAGTGGGTGCAGAGACACTAATGCGCTGGAAACATGGTAGCAAAGGAAATATACGCCCAGATAAATTTATCTCATATGCAGAAGATAATGGTTATGTAATTCCTCTTGGCATATGGGCATTACGCAATGTTCTTCAACAATGCAGTGATTGGCAATTAGAAAATCAATCATTACCTAAGATATCCATAAATATATCACCCCGTCAGTTAAGGCATACAAGCTTTATTAATGAGGTTGAAGCAATAATATCTGACTTTGATATGCATAGTACAAATATCGAGTTTGAAATTACTGAAAGTTTATTTTTAAACAATGACGTAAATATTTTAGATAAATTACATCATTTAAATAAATTAGGCATTAGTATTTCAATAGATGACTTTGGAAAAGGCTACTCATCATTAAGTTATTTAAAACACCTACCCGTTCAAACGCTAAAAATTGACAAGTTATTTATTGATGACATCCATAAAGATGATCAATCATTAGCTATTGTCAAAGCCATTATTGTGATGGCCAAGTCATTAAATAAAACTGTAATAGCAGAGGGTATTGAAAAAGTAGAACAGTTAAATGTTTTAAAAGAGATAGGTTGTGACATTGCACAAGGGTATCTCATAAGTAAACCAAAATTGGCTAAAGATGTAATGAATTATTCAAAAACTGCAATTATTAACCTCGACGACTTTAGAGATAAAATCCTTAGTTCTTAAATTTTAGTAATAATATTTAGAGCTGGATATCTGTCTATATTTATTGTTTTAGAGCTTGACCACCAGTTTTTTGCAACAGTATTATATAAACTTCGGTAATCTACTTTATAACGGAGATCATCATCTAGTAAATCATTTAATGAAGGCTGTTCTCCATACATACCACCCTTAACATTTCCACCAAACATAAAATGTGGGGCTGAAGTTCCATGATCAGTACCGTTATTAGCATTCTGCATAGCTCTTCGTCCAAATTCTGAATACGTCATCATTAATACATCCCCCCATAGCTGATTTTCTCGCAACACTTGAGAAAATGAACTAACACCATCTGCCAACTGTTTCAACAAACGTTGGTGTGTACCTTTTTGCCCTGCATGAGTGTCAAAACTACCAATAGATACTTTAATGACTGGCGCTGCCGTGCCATTAAGAATAAGCTTTGCTGCCTCTTGTAATTGTTTACCAAAAGGGCCTGCTTTAAAGTTATCGACTTTCATATTGCTTGTACGCAGTTTCTTTTCCATCGCTTGTGCTGCGTATTTAATATCGCTTTGCACTTCTAAAATATGAGAAAGCGCGGGATTCTCTGTTTGTTTTCTTCTTTCTTCAATCAATCTTGCTTGATCTGTGAAATCTGCAATAGTATTCATCACTATGGTACGCATACTATTACCACTCAAAGGTAATGCGTTTCTACCTATCACTATCCCATCTACCAAATATTGTTCATGTTGCACCTCCCCGGGGATTACTCTGCTCAACCATCCATCGCTTAAATATTGATCGCTATGTGAAGCAGTATCCCAAATCTCTATAGAACGAAAATGTGAACGATTAGGGTCCTCATATCCAACACCATTTATGATTGCGAATTGTTTACTTACCCATAGGTCGTGTAGTGGCTCTAGTGATTTATGCATTGCCAAGTGGTCGGTAAGTGGAATAACCTCACCCTCACCCAGCCCTATGGATCGACGTAATTTTTTATACATTGGATCACGAAACGGGACAATAGTATTCAAACCATCATTACCACCATTTAGTTCAATTAGTATCAAATATTTAGGTTTTGATTGTCGCGCTGATAAAACAGTATGAGGCAATATATAACTCGCACTCAGTGCTAATGGTATTTTTAAAAATGCTCTTTTATTCATTATTATTTGTCATTCCTATTTAAGTTGATAAACAGGGTCAGACATTAAGGTAAGGATCTCATCTGCACTGAATTTTTTATTATTATGGTTTTCAAAATTTGAATTTATAGGGTCGTCTGCAAATAATATTTCTAGAATATCTTGCTTAGAATACTGCTTAGAAAAATTCACCAAATATGGTCGCAAATCTACTTTTTTATTTTCACTTTTGAATTTCTTCTGCATATTAAATTTTCTATCCAATTTCTTTTCTTGTCGACTACTTTCAGCTGCATTACCCCTAAACATTCTTTCTAACAAATGTTGCCGAGTAAGAAGACTACTAGATGTAATCCACGTCTTACCACCTACCCACCCTTTAACATTAGGTGGGTCAAATATATTCTGGCCTAAATGTGCACTTGCAAAAGCAGCTGCTTTACCATCTTTAACAGGAATTTCTAATATACGAAGAGTGCCAACAATGTAGTCAAGAGGTGATTTTATAAGTCGTCCGTAGTTGTCAGGGTCCCTAAAGGAATCACTCATCAAAAGCTCATGCATTAATGGTTTCATTTCAAAATTGTTATTACGTAGCGTCCTTGCTAATTGAATAATGGTTTCTTGATCTGGAGCTTCCGAGATAAATTCCTTCCATAACTTGGTGACCAACACATCAGCTACCATGGGCTGCTCGAATATTATTTCAATAATATCGTTACCATTAAAGTTTCCTCGCTGTCCTAAGAATACCTTTTCACCTGAATCATGCATACGCTTTCGAAACATGAACTCCCCAGTTTTACGATCAATAGACCATCCAGTGAAGGCTCGAGCGGCTTCTTTTATATCATTTTCTGTATAATTTCCTTCACCTAAAGTAAAAAGCTCTAACAGCTCCCGAGCAAAGTTTTCATTAGGTGATTTCTTTGAGCTTTTAAAATTATCCAAATATCCCAACATTGCTGGGTCTTTACATATTTCATGTGCTAATTCTTTAAAATTTCCCATGGCATGTCTGCGAAATAATTTATTTTGACGGTACAAGAGAGTTGGTTGCTTCACTTTCTTTAAACTTGATGTGAAGTGGTTATGCCAAAAAAGTACCATTTTTTCAGTTATGGGAGATTCTGTATTGACCATCTCGGCTACCCACCAACCTTTAAGTTCAAGCTCTTTTAATTTACGTTCCTTACGAATCGACTTTTTTTCTTGTTGTGAAGCATTTTTAATGCGTTTTCGATCAAAATTCAAAGGATCAAATAGCCATGCAGGTGGTTTTATTACAATATCATTAGAATTTACTTGATCAAGCAATTTATTAACCGCTTGCTCATAATCAAGTGATTTATACTTTGCTAAATCTTCTTGATTTGCACCGAAACCAGTTCGAGTTAATAAATGCCTAACTTCATCTTGAGACATTGCTGTTACATTATTACTGAATAATATAAAAACAAGTGCAAATAAGAGGTTTCGAAATATATTAGTCATAGGTAAATATAAGTATTTATGATTATTAACGACTCACTGGAAAATTGGTTGACAGAATAGTATTAAATTAATATTTCAATACTATAATAAGGTATAACAAGCATTGTAATAAATGCCATAGAATATACAAAAAATGGGAATATCTTTAAATGTCGAATATACATCATGTAGTGATTATTGGAGCGGGATTTGGTGGCATCCAAACAGCACATCACCTCAAAGGGACTAATGTTCGTATCACACTAATAGACCAGCACAATTATCATTTGTTTCAACCGTTACTCTACCAAGCTGCAACCGCCCTACTTGCTCCATCAGAAATTGCTTGGCCCATTCGACATCTATTACGCAAACGCAATGAAATAACCACTTTATTGGCGAAAGTGGTCAACATAGACAAAAACACTAAAAAGGTAGTTCTAGAAAGTAATGAAACTCTTGCTTATGACACCTTAGTGGTCGCCACCGGAGCGCGGCATGCTTATTTTGGTCATGATGAATGGGCAGAACATGCCCCAGGTTTAAAAGTATTAGAAGATGCAACTGATATTCGCCAAAAAATCTTAATCGCATTTGAAAAAGCAGAAAGAGAGACTGATGAAGAGCATCGTGCAGCATTGTTATGCTTTGTTGTTGTGGGCGGCGGACCAACCGGCGTTGAATTAGCTGGAACGATTGCTGAGCTTGCTCATCACACTTTAAGTGGTGAATTTCGAAATATCGATACTCAAAAGACTCGCGTTATTTTAATAGAAGCGGCCTCAAGGGTACTTCCTAACTTTGAAGAAAGTTTATCCACTTATGCTATGAATGCATTAGAGAAATTAGGTGTCGAAGTAAAACTTGGCAAGCCTGTATCGGAATGCAATGCACATGGTGTTGTATTTAGTGATACAACATTACCAGCAAAAACTATTCTTTGGGCCGCTGGCGTGCAGGCCTCCCCTGCTGCGGATTGGTTAGAGGCAGAAACTGATCATGTTAACCGAGTAAAGATTGAAGCTGACTTAACCTTACCAGAGCATCCTGAAGTATTCGTTATTGGTGATACCGCTACGATTAATGACGAGAGCGGCAAACAGGTACCAGGGATTGCTCCTGCTGCCAAACAACAAGGACAATACGTTGCAAAATTAATTACAGCAAGATTACAAAGCAAAACCAAAATTAAACCTTTTCGCTATCGACATTTTGGTGATCTCGCCACCATTGGCAAGCGTGCTGCGGTATTTGACATTGGCTGGATGAAGGTGAAAGGAAGATTAGCTTGGTGGCTATGGGGAATAGCGCATATCTATTTTTTAATTGGGGTACGTAACCGCATAGTTGTAGCCATGCATTGGCTTTGGATTTATTTTAAAGGTGATCGCGGTGCACGCTTGATCACTCAGGTGGACAAAATTTCATCTACAGTTAAAGAAGACCATTAGTTAAAATCAAGTTAAGTTTATTTGCTAGCGATTATAGTAGTACGCAATGGTGCTGGATAACCTTCTATTGTTCGATTGTGATCATCTGGATTCAATGCTTGTGCTAATGAATATCGAGTCATCCACGCAGTCTGCCGTTGTTCTTCGACCGTAGTCATAGTGGTATCCACTACTTGTATACTTACAAAACCTGCTTCAGTTAACCATGTTTTTAATAATTCAATACTTGGTAATAGCCAAACATTTCGCATATTTGCGTAGCGTTCATTTGGGATTAAAACATCCGCATCTTCATCATCAATAATTAAGGTTTCCAACACGAATTGTCCTTTCTTAGCTAGTTTTGAATAAACTTGCTCAAGGTGAACTTGTGGTTCTTGGCGGTGATACAGCACGCCCATTGAAAATATGGTATCGAATGAAGGTATTTTTTCTGGTAATTCTTCAAAACTAAAAGGCAAAACAAACGTTTTTTGCTGTAGTGAAGAATACTTTTGCAATGCATGAAACTGGAATATGTAATGCCAGCTTGGATCAACACCTAAAACTAACTTTGCCCCCATCGCTTGCATACGTAATGCGTAATAACCATTTCCACACCCAATATCCAATACCAATTTATCTTTAAGCTGAACATGTGGAGAGATTCGAGACCATTTCCAATCGCTTCGCCATTCTGTATCAATATGAATTCCAAAAACACTAAAGGGCCCCTTACGCCAAGGACATAATTCCTTTAACTGGGACGCTAATAATGCTTTTTGTTCTGAGGAAACATCTTTTGAGTCACCAAATGTTATGGTATCTAGACCTAGATCTGTTCTGCTTGATTTTACATTTAACAGCGAATCAAAAGAATTTTGCCAATCTTTAAAGTGACCATGCCTTGGATTAGCATACTTTTCATCAAGCATATTTAGAATCTCATGCTTAACCTCATTTAATTTTGAGCATTCCAATGCATTTAAAAGCATCTTACGGTCTGGCGCTGTCATTTAACTGCCAGATAAGAAACAAAGTTCAAATATTTTGTCAGGATGGATACTTTAGAGAATCCAGCATTTTTTAACCGTTTTACATGTTGGTCATGAGTATCGCGAACCAAGACATCTTCAAGCGCTTCTCTTTTTTGACTAATCTCCATCTCACTGTAATCATTTTGACGTTTATAGTTCTCATGTAACTGCTGCATGATTTGGTCTTCTTGCTCATCCTCATATCGAATTTTTTCAGATATCAACAATGCACCTCTATCTACCAAGCCTGATTGAATATTTTTTATGAGAATATCCCGTTTAGATCGGTCAATAAACTGTAGCGTGTAGTTAAGAACAACAAACGAACTATTTTCAACTACTGTGTTAACCACATCCTTATGTAACAACTTTATAGGAATATTTAGTTTTAATGCCTTAAGATTATTTTCTAATTGTTCAATCATTGCTGATGAATTATCTACTGCATGGATTTTAATGTTCTGATATAAAGCGGTTTTAGCGATAGCAATGGAGGCTTCACCTAATGAGCAACCCAAATCATATACATTTGAATTTTCTTGAATAAATTGATTGGCTACGATTGGCAATAATTGGTTCAAAGCAGTATAGCCAGGAACGGACCGTTCTATCATATCTTGAAACACACCTGCCACATTTTGATCAAAGACAAATTTATCAACTTTGTCTTGCTTATTTGCGTAAATGCGATCTTTGTTGGATCGGGCCAAAATAGATAACTGCTTAGAGTATAATTAAGAACATGATTGTTATGACTTACCGCTATAGTTCACTGCTCTGACATATTACTATGTTCACGCGTAGCTCGAAATTCTATATTCGGCCATTTTTCTAAAGCCATTTGCAAGTTCACACGAGTAGGTGCTATATACACTAGCTCATTTCCATGGTCCACAGCCAAGTTGGTTTCAGCTTTATTCTTGAACTTGAGAAACTCTTTTTCATCATCGCACGCTACCCAACGGGCTGTTTGAACGTTGACCGCTTCAAATTTACATTCAACATTATATTCATGCTTAAGACGGTGTTGGACCACCTCAAACTGAAGCACACCGACTGCACCCAGGATCAAGTCATTGTTAGTAATAGGCCGAAATAATTGTGTAGCCCCCTCCTCACACAGTTGAATAAGACCTTTTTGTAAAGCCTTCATTTTTAGTGGATCTTTTAGTTGAGCACGACGAAATAGTTCCGGGGCAAAATTAGGCACACCTGTAAACGCTAGCCTTTCACCTTGCGTAAATGAATCACCAATTCGAATGGTTCCATGATTATGAAGCCCAATAATATCGCCTGGATAAGCACGATCAACATGCTCTCGATCCTTGGCTATAAAGGTCAAAGCATCACTGATTTTAACATCCCGGTTTATACGAACATGCTGTAGCTTCATCCCTTTCTGAAAACTCCCCGAGCAAATTCTCATGAATGCGAGACGATCACGATGTTTAGGGTCCATATTGGCCTGAATCTTAAACACAAACCCTGAGAACGTTTCCTCGTCAGCGAATACTTCTCTAGTTTCGGTTTCAGTAAGACTGGCTTCCCTGGGTTGTGGAGCTGGTGCGTATTCAACAAATTTTTCCAATAATTCCGCTACACCAAAATTATTTATGGCAGAACCAAAAAACACAGGTGTCATCTCACCTTTTAAGTATGCCTCTTGATCAAACTCATGACTTGCACCTTGTACCAGTTCAATTTCATCTCGCAGCTCTTGGGCTTGATCACCTAATAGTTCGTCTAAGCGTGGATTATCCAAACCTTCAATAATTTCACCTGTCTGAATTTTACCTTGATGATTAGGGTTATAAATATGTACAGAATTATTTAGTAAATTAAACACACCTTTGAACAACTTGCCCATTCCAATAGGCCAAGTAACCGGAGCACATTTTATTTTTAAAATACTTTCAACTTCGTCTAACAGTTCAATTGGCTCACGCCCATCCCGATCAAGCTTATTGATGAAAGTAACAATTGGAGTGTCGCGCAATCGACATACTTCCATCAATTTAATCGTCCGCTCTTCAACTCCCTTGGCATTGTCGATTACCATTAAAGCCGAATCTACTGCGGTAAGTGTGCGATATGTATCTTCAGAAAAATCAGC
>CAZFEP010000021.1:0-3267 GCA_964517365.1 uncultured Thiotrichales bacterium
TTGCCGGAAGGAAGTGAGTTTACAACAGAGAATCCTCGCGTATTACGTATTACTCAGGCATTAATGAGCAAGTTCAATTTTGGTGTGAAATTACCTCGCCAAGAAGCTGTAATGATGGAAAGAGGTTACGGTGCATCGAAACGTATTGAAAGAGAAGTTGAAGTAGTTGAAACCCGAGAAATTAAAGATGTTGTGGAACCAATATATTTTAATTCTGGGCGAGCTAATATCACTCAGGCTGCCCTGGATACTTTGCAGCAAGAAATTTCTCGATTACAAGATAAAGAAAGAGTGTTGGTTAGAATCTCGGGTCACGCAGATAGCCGTAAGCTTTCCGCTAAAACTAAAGCAAAGTTTGGAAGCAATCATGGTTTAGCTCAAGCTCGTGCACAACAAGTAGCCGCAATTTTGAAACAAGAATTAAAGCTAAGTGACGACATGATAACTGTCGTTGAGTATGGTGCGGAAAAACCTATTGCTTCAAATGAGACAAAAGAAGGTAGGGCTCAAAATCGTCGTACCGAGATAGATGTAATCTATGATGAGCGCTACACCAAAACGGTTGTGGAGATTGATTATACCCCAACACCTGAACCCATAATTAAGCGTGAATCTGAAATTCCAAATGGTGGTGCAATATGGGCAGTAGAAGATCCTGCAACACTTGATCCACGTTTAAATGTAATTGCACAAAGTGGAATTGTGCTTAAACGAGGTGAAGTTAAATCACCCATTAATTTCACGCTTTACAGTAATTACATTGCGTTTATTGATCGTTGGGAATTATCTGTTTATGCCAATAATGATCGGGATTTGATTAAACCTATCAGCACACTATCAGGTGATAAGTTTGCATTTACTGAAAACATTGAATGGCAAGCTCAATTGGTTGATGACAAGTATTTTGAGGAAGGTGAAAGCTTGTTTTATGTATTGCGTGTGTTTGATAAGCAAGGTCGTATGGATGAAACAATTCCACGTGCGTTAACCGTTACAGATGAATTACTTATTAAAGTTGAAAGGCGTGAGCTTGAAGAGGCACAAGAAGAAGTTGCGTTAATCAGTTATGGCGAATCAAACTTGTTACGTCAAACTATTCCATTAGCCGGATCGCGTGTACGTGTAAATGGTGTTGATCTTGATCGGGATTATTCGATTACGGTTAACAGTGAAAAAGTAATTGTTGACGAAGACGGTAAGTTTGTGCTCGAACAGCATTTACCATTAGGAAAACATCAAATGCTGGTTGAGGTTACCGATGCTGATGGCCTTGATTTTGAACGTACTCTTGATGTTGAAGTTACCGGTAAGTATATGTTCATAGTCGGGCTTGCGAACTTAACTGTAGGTGAAAACAGCCTATCTGGAAGTGTCGAGCCGTTGGGTGATGATGATCATTTTGATGAAGATGTTTGGGTGGATGGTCGAGTTGCGTTCTACTTAAAAGGTAAAATTAAAGGCAAATATTTGGTTACTGCCCAGTTGGATACTACTGAAGATGAGTTACGAAACTTGGGTGATCGTTTAGAAGAAGAAGATCCAACAGAAGTCTTTAGGCGTCTCGATCCGGATCGTTATTATGCAGTATATGGCGATGATTCAACTACGATAGATGATACGGATAGTCAGGGTGCGGTGTATCTACGCGTGGATTGGGATAGGAGTATGGCGCTTTGGGGCAACTATAATACTGATCTTACTGGCACTGAGTTTGCACAATATAATCGCAGCTTGTATGGCGCGAAGTTGGAGCATAGGAATGTAGCTACTACTCAATTTGGCGAACATAAGCATGAAGTGCATTTGTTTGGTAGTGAAGCGCAAACGGCTGCCGCACACAATGAATTTATTTCAACCGGAGGGTCTCTTTACTACTTGCGTGATACGGATGTGGTGCGAGGTTCAGAGAAAGTATGGGTAGAAGTGCGCACACGTGATACTGAACAAGTAGTTGAAACATTTACACTCGAACATGGCCGTGACTTTGATATCGATTATCTTCAAGGTCGTATTATATTGTCTCGCCCTCTAACTCAATTTGATCTAGGTTCGGGGCCATCCATTATTCGAGACACACCATTAGATGGTAATGATGTGTACTTGCTCGCAGACTATGAATATCGACCCGATGCCTTTAGTGCAGATGACATTACAACGGGTGCACGTGGCAAAGCCTGGTTAAATGATTTCATCGCATTAGGTGGTACGTATGTAAATGAAGATCGAGATGGTGTTGATTACGAATTGAAGGGTACAGATGTAACCTTGCGTGCTGGCAGAGGAACATACTTGAGACTTGAATATGCAGAATCTGATGCTAAGCAGGCCGATAATAATTTCATATCTGCAAATGGTGGAATTAGTTTCAATAAACAAAATACGTTAAGCGATGATGCTGATGGCGAAGCTAAAGGTATAGAAGCACGCGTGAATTTTGCAGAGTTAAGTGATCATGAAGGTTACATCATGGGCTGGTGGAAAGATCGTGATGCCGGATTCTCCTCTACAGCACGTCTAGATGACGGTATTGAAACCATCGACACAGGTATTGAGGCACAGTGGCAAGCAAGCGATCGTTTAGAGTTAAGTGCACGCGCAACGAGTCTTGATAGGAAGACGGAAAGTGAATTCTCCGCAATTAGCATACAAGGTGATTACGAAGTTAGTGATAGATTAAGCGTCGGTATAGAGTTGCGTCATGAAGATGAAAGTAACGACATTCTAAATACTGATGGTGAGGCTACGTTGAGTGGTGCAGAAATACGTTATAAGTTAACGCAACAAACAGAGCTTTATACCAGTGGTCAAGTGGTGTTGGATGACGAAGGTGATTATGAAAGCAACGCTTTAGCAACGGTTGGTGTTGAAACACAAGTTAACGATCGATTAGCATTAAAGACTGAGTTGAGTACTGGAGATCGTGGTGATGCAGTGGTGTTGGGTGTCGAATACGATGTCACGCCAAATATGAATATTAGTTTAGATGCAGGCTTTGGAAGTGGTGCGACCAGTCAAGTCGGTACAAATTACACAACAGCAAGTGGACTAGAGTTATACGGTAGTTATGCAGTCGATCCAGATCGCACAGATAGTGGTGAATCACTGTACACATTTGGTTCGCGTAAGAACTATGGGAATGGACTCTCGATTTATAGTGAAAACCAGTTTGGTGAGGGCGAGGATGAACAAAGTATTGCCCGTACATATGGGCTGGATTTTGATCTAACAGATCAATGGCGTTTGTCTGCATCGGTACAAAAGAATGAT
>CAZFEP010000021.1:3367-9847 GCA_964517365.1 uncultured Thiotrichales bacterium
CAACGTAGCCACATCTTTGCTGTCGAGGGTATTTATGATGTAAGTCAGAAATGGGAAGTGGGTGCCAAACTTGCTTATAAGATGGGTGATACCCGGGTAACACGTGGAGCAGGAAAATGGTTTGAAACCGGTGCACACTTAGCTGTAGCTCGTGCTCGTTACCATATGCTGAAAAAGTGGGATGCACTGTTTGAATATCGTTGGCTAGAAACTGAGGAGCGCAATGATCGTAAAGATGGAGCTTTATTAGGTGCATATCGTCACGTTGGTGAGCACATGAAAGTCGGTGCAGGTTATAACTTTACTGACTTTGATGATGATCTTACCGATAACGATTATGACTCGAATGGTTGGTTCTTTGATATTGTTGGCAAGTATTGATGATTAAGTTAGTTAAAAAGACATTCTTGATATGCACAATGTTGTTAATGACGGCACCAATACATGCAGTAGAATTAAATTGGGATGTTAATACTTGGCCGGCTCCTGTTGCGGGTGTGCCAACACTTTCACAAACGTATGCTATCGGTGGTGGGAATGTTACTGTCACCATTGCGGGTGATACAGGGGCCCTAACCTCAACTGCAACGGGTACAGCCGCATCTCCACAAACTAATGCACGAAATACTGGTGGAATTGTCCCGGCTGAAGATAGTTTGTTATTGCGGATGGATTTTCCTGAAGGAACACCGGCTGTTAATGCTCAAGAAGTAACGGTTACCTATACTTTTTCACATCCGGGTGGTGTTAATATTCCGCAATTTGATGTGTTTGATGTGGATTCATCTGGGTCTAACCAATTCACTGATATTGCGATTGCTTCTGGTTCGTTAGCAGCTGGTGGAGCAATAAATCCCACCAATATTATTAGTGGTACTGCAAACAATAATAATGGTGTGGATACCGCTACTGGAACAGGAGCATCTGGTGGCACATCAAGTGCTGGAAATGTCACATATGTTTTTGGTCAAAGTGGAGTTAGCTCTTTTACTTTTACTTATAGAAACAGCGCTCCCAATACAAATGGCTCGCATCTACAGGCAGCATCTATACATGATATAAGCTTCTTTGTTGCGCCTGCAGTTGATAAAACGTTTACCCCAAATGTTATTACGAGTGGAGGTGTGAGTACGGTAACCATCACACTTACTAACAATGAAGGCACAAACGCAATTTTAAGTGCAGATTTAATTGATACATTACCTGCGGGAGTGATTGTTGATTCTCCAGTTAACATTGGAGGGTCTTGTCCGGGAACGACGAATGCAACGGCAGGAGGAAATACAATTACTTACGCAAGTGGTTCAGTAATTCCAACAGGTGCTTGCACCATCACGGTTGATGTTACATCAACAACGCCAGGGACATATACAAACAATATAGACATTGGTGATTTGCAGACAAATTTTGGCCTAAACACTATAGCTGCAAATGATGACTTAACAGTTAATCCAAGTGTAGGTGTGTCAACTTGCCCGGCTGGGACTACATTAGTAAACCAAACTGGTAATGCAGATGTAGCCACAGGTGCTGGTGGCACCCAGAACCCAAGTAATGCAATTGGTGGATTAGAAACACTTCCCACAACGGCAAGCAATGGCAATTCTGCTCGTCTACTGGGTGGTGATACATTAACGTTAGATTTGTCGGATACGGTTCCAATGAATGGAATCATTGTTATATCCATAGCACGCGATAATAATAACGGTAATGTGCGAATTCAAGATTCAACGGATGGCATCACTTACACCGGTACTCAAACATTTAATAGTCCACCTAACGATACATTGCAGTATATAAACTACACTGTGCAATCGACTAATGGCGCACAGTTTTTACGTTTCACGAGACTTTCAGGAAGGGTATGGGTGGATGGAGTTGAGTATTCACAAATTTGTCAATCACCACCTTCTGTAGATCTTGTTATCACTAAAGATGATGGCGTCATAACAACTTATACACCTGGTGAGACTACAACATACATTATTACGGTTACGAATATCGGTCCGGATAATGCAGCGGGCGCAAGTGTCGATGACGTTTTGCCACGTGGAGTAACATTAAATGGTGCGGTAACCTGTGTGGCAAATGGGACGGCAAATTGTGGGACCATTTCTACAGGAAGTAATGGTGGTGACGGCACACAAGATTTTCTCAATGTTACTGGTGTGGATGTAAACGCGGGAGCAGGGAATAGCGTGGTATATAGCGTGCCTGTCCAGTTTTCAGTAAATATGAGTGATTACTAAATAATATTTAGTGAAACTATTTATCCGTTCTCCATATTCATTCTTCAAGCATTTTCTTTAGAAAAACATTTAGCACAATATATTTAAATAAATGAATTTTAACTTTAAAAATATAATGCTTGATTATGTGTAAAAAAATTCATTTTACGATAGCAATTATTTTAGGTTTTACTGTTCTGCTAACAGAAGCCACACAAGCTGCAGAAAGTTGTTATGCAGCTTCAGATAGTGGTAATCGTTTGGTATTAGTGGTTGATAGAACAGATGGTAGTACATCCATAGATGTTGGGCCGCTTGGTGTGCCTAATATTGAGGCTTTAGCAAAAGATCCAGTTTCAGGTGAAGTGTATGGAGCCAATGCCAATCAATTAGGAACGATAAATTTAGATACCGGTGCCTTTACGGCTACTGCAAGCACATTTGGTACGGCGTTAGCTGCTAATGGTAATTTAACTTCTAATAGAACTTTAAATGATGTTGATTCATTGGCATTTGACTTAACTAGTGGGTTTTTATACGGCGTACAAAATGCAAGTGGACCAGAAATTCTTTTTCGCATCAATCCTGCAACAGGCGCTTTAGTCCCAGGCGCTATGGGTGGGAATGATTATTTATTGATTGGTACTAGTGGCAGTATTGATGATTTAGCAATTGACCAAGCTGGTACGATGTTTGCGTCTAGCGCAAATAATTTATACACCATAAATTTTGCTGCAGTAGGCACAACTAATGCAAGTTTAGTGGGTGCGTTTGGCGGGCCTAATGACATGGAAGGATTATCTACGGATGTGCCAGGTAATTTGATCGGCACAACAGGTGCTAATAATTCAAACTCTGCATTTAATAATAGTTTATGGACGATAAATAAGGCTACAGGTGCTGCAAGTAACCAAGTATCAATACCAATTGGTGGTGACTATGAAGGTGTGACCTGTGCATTGGCAGATATAGATTTAAACCTTTCTAAAACAGTTGCGCTAAGCAATGATGCGGACGCCAGCGGTACAGTTACAGCGGGCGATCAAGTTACGTATAGCATTACAGTGGTAAATAATGATGTGAATCAAATTGCATCCGGTGTAGAGGTTACAGATAATATTAGTACGCTCACAGGCTTAACATTTGTTTCATCAAGCTCAACTAAGGCTACTGCTAATCCTTATGCATCTGCGACTGGAGTATGGTCCGTTGGAAGTATACCTGCAAATACTAGCTATCAATTAAGCCTTGTTTATAGTGTTGAACCTGCAGCTGTTGCAGGTTCAATCACTAATACAGTTCAAATTACACAATCAGCAAATCCAGATCCAGATTCTGAGCCAAACAATGATGATGGCGATCAAAGTGAAGACGATGAAGATAATGCTTCCATAACTGTAATTGGTGCACCAACCATTACTAAAAGTTTCTCAACGGATCCTATTAACTCAGGTGCTAGTACAAGTTTAACTTTGACACTTACCAATCCTAATGCAACAGCTTTAACTGCTGCGACGGTTACCGACACTTATCCAGTGCAGATTGTTAATGCTACACCTGCGAATGCTGCTACCACATGTGGCGGAACGGTTACCGCTACGAATGCTGGTCCAAGTGTAGTGCTAACCGGTGGAACTATTCCGGCATCGGGGAGCTGTACAGTATCAGTTGAGGTTACATCAACCATAGTTGGTACTCATCTAAATATTTCTGGTGAAGTAGGGACTACAGAAGCACCAGATAGTGAGACTGCCAATGACAATTTAACCGTTAATGCTTCGCCCACTTCAGACCTATCTATAACTAAAGATGATAGTAGTTTAAGTTATACGCCGGGTAGTGCAGGGGTTTATACAATTATTGTTACGAATAATGGTCCGGATGATGTTTCAGGAGCTACGATTGCTGACGATTTGCCAAATGGTGTGACGATTACTTCTGTGTGGACTTGCACATCTTCTTCAATAAATTCGAGTTGCAATACTACACCTAGTACGACAGATCCGATTTCTATTGATGCGGATATTGTTAATGGCGATACTATTACCGTAACCGTCCCTGTGCAGTTTTCTGCGGACATGGGTGATTACTAAGTATCTTTCATATATGAAGCATTTAAGGAAAATGGTTGCGCTGCTATTTTCAGTTTTTTTATTTTCTATTGCCGCAAATTCTTTTTCAGCTACCACGCAATGGTGGGATTTAAATTTTCTTTACCGTTTCAATATTGAGGTTGCAACAGGTGTAAATTCACCTGATAAAGGTTACATAGATTACACAGCACGCATTGCTGTATTTGATACTGCTACTTTAATAGCAAGTGGGCAGATGCAAAATGATTGTGATGATTTACGGATCTTATTTTTTAATGGCACCAACTATCAAGAATTAGAAAGACATGTAATAGGGTGTGATTCCGCTACTTCAGATATTCGTTTTGCATTATCAGAGGATATTGCAGCTTCTAGTAATGACGATAATTATTATCTTTATTATGGTAATGCGAGTGCGGGCGCTCCCACCGCATTAACTACAACCAATGTGTATCTTTGGTTTGACGATGCAACTATCAATCGCAGTGCCAGTTATACGCATGGCAGACTTGATGCATGGCATGGTACGAGTTGGGATGATTCACTAGTTCATAATGTTGCAGGCTACTACAGCTATGATACTGGTGATAATTTTACCAGCGGATATCGACGTGCAGTCGATGAGCGTGACGTGTATATCGAAGCTGAATTTTATCATACTGGTTGTTATCAATTAAATCAGACAACCGGTGTATTAACACGAGGCATTATTGCTTCAGGAACTGGAGCTACTGAGGCTTCAAACCATTATTACGCAAGTAATCGTGGGCAATATCCAGGATGCACGACAACAGGCTACACGCATGATGGTGACATCCTTAAAAACCAGCGGACTACCACTGCAGTAGATGGTGTGAATCCGTCTAATGTTGTTGCAAATCAATGGCGCAGACAAGGGCTGGCTTCTTGGTTAGTGAATCCAACCAATCTTTCTTTTTGGGATGAAGATGATTCTATAAACTGGGAGGCGTTAGGTTATCCAAGCAGCTCAAACTTGCAGGTTAATGGTACTGATGCAGCAGGAGGGGATCATGAAGCGCGTGGCTTTGCAGCAATTATGACTGCACAAGACACTGCACGATTACGAAATATCTTAATTCGTAGATATATTGAGCCGGAGCCTGTGCTTACGGTTACTCTCGACTTGCAATCTGATTTAACTATTTCTAAAAGTGATGCTCTTACAAGTTATACACCTGGTGGCAATGCTACTTATGTACTCATCGTTAATAATAGTGGCCCATCACCTGTGACTGCAGCAGCAATAGAAGATAATTTACCTAGTGGAGTAAGTTTGTCTGCACAGTGGACTTGTGTCTCTAGCGCAGGATCTAGTTGTAGTGCTGCAAGTGGCGGAAGCCCGGGTGATCAAGCGGTATCCTTGTCAGCAAATATTTTAACTAATGGTCTTATTACGGTTAGCGTGCCGGTGGTATTTTCATCAGATATGGCTGATTACTAAGTGGTTTGCTATCAAAACGGGTAAATTTTATCCACTTAGTGCGGTTGCCCTTCTGAGGGTTCTATTTCACAATACTGCCGGCTCATATTAGTACTCTGTAAGTAACAAGATAGTAAAGAGCCGGGTTACAGGCAGAGCTTTTCAATACAAATAATACAACAACAAAATAGCGACTATTAGTATCGCGCATATGGCCCTATACATATATATAAGTATAAATCTTCATGGATAATCGTAGAGAACTCGCCAATGCCATCCGTGCATTGAGTATGGATGCCGTTCAGCAGGCAAATTCAGGACACCCTGGCATGCCGATGGGTATGGCAGATATTGCTGAAGTGCTTTGGAATGACTTCCATAAACATAATCCTAAAAATCCCAAATGGGCAGACCGTGATCGTTTTGTGGTTTCAAACGGGCATGGGTCGATGCTGCTGTACTCATTATTACATTTATCAGGATACGATCTTTCCATTCAAGATCTAAAAGACTTCCGACAACTGCATTCGAAAACGCCTGGACACCCTGAATTTGGTGACACACCTGGCGTAGAAACTACTACGGGTCCGTTGGGCCAGGGAGTGTGTAATGCAGTTGGTCTCGCGCTGGCAGAGAAAATGCTTGCCGCACAATTTAATCAAGACGACCTCGATATTGTTGATCATTACACGTATGCGTTTATCGGTGACGGTTGTTT
>CAZFEP010000021.1:9947-23182 GCA_964517365.1 uncultured Thiotrichales bacterium
ACGACCTCGATATTGTTGATCATTACACGTATGCGTTTATCGGTGACGGTTGTTTAATGGAAGGTATTTCACATGAGGCTTGCTCCCTGGCGGGAACATTAGAACTTGGAAAGTTAATTGTTTTTTATGATGACAATGGTATTTCTATTGATGGCGAGACTGAAGGTTGGTTTACAGATGATACGCCCATGCGGTTCCGGGCCTATGACTGGAATGTAATTGATGATGTAGATGGCCATGATGCTGCACAAATAAAAAGTGCAATTGAAACCGCTAAAAAAGAAACTACTAAGCCGACTATTATATGTTGTAAAACGGTTATTGGTTGGGGAGCCCCTAATAAACAAGGTACGGGCGGTGCACATGGTGCACCACTTGGTGATGATGAAATAAGACTAGTTCGTGAAAAATTAAATTGGGCGCATGAACCTTTTGAAATTCCAGATTCAGTTTACAGTGAATGGAATGCAGCGGAAAAAGGTGCTCATGCTGAGAAACAGTGGCAAGAAAAGTTTAATACCTATCAAGCGAAGTTTCCTGAATTAGCGGCAGAATTTGAACGTCGTACCCAGAATAAGCTTCCTGAAACTTGGCAACAAGAATCTCAGCAAGTTATTCAGCATGCGATTGATGAAAAAAAGACTGTCGCAACACGCGTAGCTTCTCAAATAGCATTAGATGGTTTTGCAAAATTACTACCAGAGTTGGCAGGTGGTTCAGCAGACCTTACACCTTCTAATAATACTTGGTGGTCAGGTTCTAAAGATCTTACGAAAACGGATTGGTCTGGTAATTATATACGTTACGGTGTGCGTGAGTTTGGAATGTCAGCGATAAATTCAGGTATCGCATTGCATGGTGGCTTTATTCCATATAGTGCGACGTTCTTAGTATTTTCTGATTATGCGCGCAATGCATTACGTGTAGCAGCGTTAATGAAGTTGCGTAATATCTTTATTTACACACATGATTCAATTGGTTTGGGGGAAGACGGTCCCACTCACCAAGCGATAGAGCAAACCGCAACATTGCGTATGATTCCAAATATGTCAGTTTGGCGAACTGCAGATACGGTTGAGTCTGCGGTTGCATGGAAGCATGCTATTGAGCGTGAAGAAGGGCCAACATGCTTGGTGTTTTCGCGTCAGAGTTTACCCTTTATAGATCGAAGCGGAGAGCAGGTGGATGCGATTGCAAAAGGTGCGTACGTGCTTCATGAATGTGAAATGGTTCCAGAGCTTATATTAATTGCGGCTGGCTCAGAGGTAAGTATAGCGATGGATGCAGCAGAGAAACTTAACCAACAAGGCAAACAAGTACGTGTCGTGTCGATGCCTAATACTAATGTGTATGACCAGCAAGATGAAGCTTATAAGGAGTCCGTTTTGCCCGCAGCCGTGAGCAAACGCATTGCGATCGAGGCTGGAGTATCAGATTTTTGGTTTAAATATGTCGGCTTGCAAGGCCGCACAATTGGTATTGATACTTTTGGAGCCTCTGCACCGGGTGGTGTCGCAATGAAACATTTTGGTTTTAGTGAAGAGAATATCATTAAGCATGCATTGGAAATGCTAGGCTAGTAAATAAATTAATACTTAAACATATATAAGAGAATAGTACGGAGAAAGAAAATGGCTATAAAAATTGCAATTAACGGTTACGGAAGAATTGGTAGAAACATTATGCGTGCGATCTATGAGTCGGGCCGCAATAATGAAATTCAAGTGGTTGCAATTAATGATTTGGGTGATGCTCAAACCAACGCACATTTAACTCAGTATGATACTGCACATGGAAAATTTAATGGCACAGTAGTAGTAGATGGTGACCATATTGTTATCAATGGTGATCGCATCCGTGTTTGCTCTGAACGTGATCCAAGTAAACTTCCCTGGAAAGAATTAGGTGTAGATGTTGTGCATGAAAGCACTGGATTTTTTGCCAGTAAAGAAAAAGCTTCAGCACATTTAACTGCGGGTGCTAAAAAAGTAGTTATTTCTGCTCCAGGTGGCAGTGATGTGGATGCAACGATAGTGTATGGAGTAAACCATGACACACTTAAAGCAAGTGATACGGTTATTTCCAATGCATCATGTACTACTAACTGTTTAGCACCACTGGTAAAGCCTTTACATGAAAATATTGGTGTAGAAAATGGCGTAATGACCACTATTCATGCGTATACCAATGATCAGGTGTTAACGGATGTCTTTCATAGTGATGTAAGACGTGCGCGTTCAGCAACTATGTCTATGATTCCAACAAAAACAGGTGCAGCCGCTGCAGTTGGTTTGGTGTTGCCAATGTTAAATGGCAAGCTGGATGGATTTTCAATGCGAGTGCCTACCATAAACGTATCTGTTGTTGATTTAACTTTTTTAGCGTCACGTGATACGACCGTTGAAGAAGTTAACTCGGTAATGAAAGGTGCTGCTGACGGCCATGTGCTTGATTATGTAGATGCGCCATTAGTTTCCATAGATTTTAATCATGACCCACATTCATCTAATTTTGATGCAACCCTCACAAAGGTGATGGGAGCACGGACTGTGAAAGTATGTTCTTGGTATGACAACGAATGGGGTTTCTCAAATCGTATGTTAGATACTACCGTTGCACTTATGAATGCTAAATAAGAGGCTACGTGGTTAAAGTTTATATTTTATATTTTTTGATCTGATTCCATAAGTCTTGAGTGTTACATGAGTATTATTAGTATGGCTGATTTAGATCTTGCGAATCAGCGAGTGTTGATTCGTGAAGATCTAAACGTTCCAGTTAAAAATGGTCGTGTGACTAGTGCAAAGCGGATTCAAGCAGCGTTACCCACAATTCACCTTGCCTTAGAAAAAGGCGCAAAGGTTATTTTGCTTTCGCATCGAGGGCGTCCTGTTGAAGGTAAGTTTGATCAAGAACAGTCGCTCCAACCGATAGCTGATTATTTAAAACAGCAATGTAATCTAAATGTCAGACTAGAAAAAGAATGGTTATCAGGTGTTGAGCTTGGTGTTGGTGAAGTAGTTCTTTGTGAAAATGTGCGTTTTCAAGTGGGTGAAAAAAGTAATGATGATCTACTGGCAAAACAAATGGCGAGCTTATGCGACGTATTTGTTATGGATGCTTTTGGTACGGCACATCGTGCCCAAGCCTCTACGCATGGCGTAGCCAAGTTTGCCCCCATCGCTTGTGCAGGCCCTTTGTTGAAGAAAGAGTTAGATTCTTTGCAAAAAGCGTTAACAGAGCCAGCTCACCCAATGGTTGCCATTGTTGGTGGCTCAAAGGTTTCAACAAAACTAACGGTTTTGGAAACACTGCTAGATAAGGTCGATCAATTGATTGTGGGTGGAGGTATCGTAAATACGTTTCTTGCAGCAACGGGTAAGCCTGTTGGGAAATCTCTCTATGAGCCTGATTTACTGGATACTGCTAAGGCTTTACTTGTTCAAGCTAAAAGCACAAATACTACAATTCCATTGCCCATAGATGTGGTATGTGCAAAAGAGTTTTCTGAAACGGCTGCTGCAAATGTAAAGTTGGTTGAAGAGGTTGAGGAAGATGATTTGATTCTAGATATTGGTCCAGAATCTGCACAACAGCTAGCCCTGCTAATGAGTGATGCGGGAACCATTGTGTGGAATGGCCCGGTAGGTGTGTTTGAGTTTGAGGCGTTTTCTCATGGAACAGAAATTATGGCCAGTGCCATCGCCAATAGCCATGCATTTTCTATAGCAGGTGGTGGAGACACACTTGCCGCGGTTGATAAGTTTGGTTTGGAAGAAAAAATTTCCTATATCTCAACGGGTGGAGGGGCATTTTTAGAATACCTCGAAGGTAAAAAATTGCCGGCAGTAGAAATATTAGAGCAAAGATTTAATGAACAATAGTTTATTAAGAGTTTTATAACAAAAGAGAAATAATGAGTTTAGCTACTGAAATACGTCAGAGAAATACTGTACTTCGGCATACCAAAATAATTGCGACGCTTGGTCCTGCAACAGATAGTGAAAAAATATTGAGCGAATTAATGGATGCGGGAGTAGATCTGGTGCGCATCAACTTTTCACATGGAACTTATGAAGAGCATGCATGGCGTATCAAGACGCTACGTAAGCTTAGTAAAGAAAAAAATTATGAAGTGGGTGTGCTTGGTGACTTACAGGGTGCAAAAATCAGGGTTGGTGTTTTCAAGAATAAAAGTATAGAGCTAAATGTCGGCGAAAAATTTTGTATCGATATCAATCACCCAATTGAAGAAGGAGATCAATACAAAGTAGGCACAATGTATAAAGGCTTAATTGATGATGTGGCTTCAGGCGACACCTTGTTAATCGATGATGGCCGAATAGTATTGAAAGTGCTTGATATTGTTGACAGCAAAATAAACTGTGAAGTGGTTATGGGCGGCCAACTCAGCAGTAATAAAGGCATTAATCTTCAAGGAGGGGGGATATCTGCTCCCGCACTCACCGATAAAGATCGCGAAGATATTAAGCATGCAATTGAATTAGATGTTGATTATCTTGCAATATCATTTGCGCGTTCTGCAGAAGATATAAATGTAGCAAAAAATTTGTTTATTGATGGTGGAGGCAATGCAGGCATTATTGCTAAAGTAGAACGAGTAGAAGCGTTAGAAGCCATCGATGAAATTTTGGATGCATGTGACGCCATCATGATTGGTCGTGGTGACTTAGGTGTTGAGATTGGAGATGCTGAGGTGCCAGGTGTGCAAAAATCATTAATTGATTTAGCGCATGACAAAAATCGCATCGCGATTACGGCTACGCAAATGATGGAATCAATGATACATAGCCCCATACCAACGCGTGCGGAGGTTTCTGATGTAGCCAATGCGGTATTAGATGGAACCGATGCAGTGATGTTATCGGGCGAAACTGCAGCAGGTAGTTATCCTGTGAAAGCAGTTAAAGCGATGCATCGTACCTGCTTAGCATCAGAAAGACATGCATTGAAAGAAGTTTCGGTAAGGCGTAAAAGAAAAAGTGCAAAATGTGAAAGAGTAGATGAAGCGATAGCTATGTCTGCGATGTACACGGCAAATAATTTAGATGTACACGCTATTGCTGCCCTCACTGAATCGGGTTCAACTGCATTATGGATGTCGCGCGTTAATTCAGCGATACCTATTTATGCGCTAACACGGCACGAAAAAACATTGCGGCTTGTAACCTTATATAAAGGTGTATATCCAGCAAGATTTGATAGTTTGAGCCGAACTCATGCTGAAGTGAATAAAGAAGCAATCGATGTTTTATTGGAATGTGCCGCTGTGCAGGAGAATGACTTAGTAATCATTACTAAAGGTGATCTGATGGGTGTTGATGGTGGCACCAGTGCTTTAAAAATACTTCGGGTTGGTCATTTAATTGATCCGCAGTAGTCGCTAGAATTATTAAAATTTCGTACTTAAAAACTTAAAATTGTAGGCCTCATAGGAGAATTATTATGAATGTACAAGAACTCAATATCATTGCATCCGCCATGGTCGCCCCAGGGCGTGGAATATTGGCAATGGATGAAAGTCACCCGACCTGTAATAAGCGTTTTGAAGCTTTAGGGATTCCGACTACAGAAGATATGCGTCAAGCTTATCGTGATATGTTAGTAACCGCTCCCGGCCTCTCGGATTATATCGGTGGCGCTATACTTTTTGATGAAACGATTCGTCAAAAGACTTTAGAGGGTGTTCCTTTTGCAGAATATTTAAGAAAGAACGGCATCATTCCTGGAATTAAGGTCGATGCAGGTGCCAAAGTTTTAGCTGGCCATGAAGATGAAAAAGTTACTGAAGGTCTAGACGGCTTACGTGAACGTTTAGCTGAGTATTATAAATTGGGTGCACGTTTTTCTAAGTGGCGCGCGGTTATCACGATTGGTAAAGATATACCTAGTTGGGCTTGCATAGAAGCGAATGCACATGCATTGGCACGTTACGCATTACTCAGCCAAGAAGCAGGAATTGTGCCCATCGTAGAGCCAGAAGTATTGATGGATGGTGATCATTCAATTGAAAGATGTTACGAAGTCACAGAATTAGCGCAACGCATTACTTTCCAACAGCTTAAGAATCAAGGCGTAGCACTTGAGGGCATGATCTTAAAACCTTCTATGGTAATTTCTGGTGCCTCTGCAAAGAATCGTGCAGATATGCAAACCGTAGCTGAGATGACAGTTAAGTGTCTGTTAGCTTCGGTGCCAGCAACGGTGCCGGGTGTTGCATTTTTATCTGGCGGACAAAGTGATGAAGAAGCTAGTGCGCATTTGAATGCAATGAATGCGCTGGGTGTGAAGCTACCATGGGCACTTACGTTTTCATATGGACGAGCTTTACAACAAACCTCTATGAAAACCTGGATGGGCGAAACTGCAAATGTGGAAAAAGCACAAAATGCTTTATTATGGCGTGCAAAATGTAATGGATCTGCAGCACTTGGAAAATATTCAGAAGCGATGGAAAAGCAAACAGGTTAAAATGAGTACTTAGGATTTAGGGAAGTTCTTCACGGGCTTCCCTAAAATTTGTTTCCTCCCTACCTCTTTCATTGGGCTTTATACCGCTCATTTTTTATCCGAACGATCCGCTATGCGCACTTAAACAGTGCATATGCATACTAATGGTTTAAACCCTAGGCGTATTGGCGTTGCTACAGTAGTGCAATCGCACTATAAATTATTTATAGTGCTTTGGATAACAGGTTTGCAAATAACCTGAATAATAATAAAAGACATCAGTCTAAATCAAATACACGATAAAAATTACAACAAAGGAGTGCTGCCATGAAAATGATAACAGCCATAATTAAACCATTTAAGCTAGATGATGTTCGCGAAGCATTGTCAGAAATTGGTGTAATGGGTCTAACCGTTACTGAAGTAAAAGGTTTTGGAAGGCAAAAGGGTCATACCGAGTTATATCGTGGAGCAGAATATGTAGTCGATTTTTTACCAAAAGTTAAATTAGAAATCGGTATTAGCGAAGACTTGGTTGAATCGGTGATCGAAGAAATCAGTAAGGCAGCCAGTACTGGAAAAATTGGTGATGGAAAAATATTTGTATCAAATATCGAGCAAGCCGTCCGCATTCGTACTGGTGAAACCGGGAAAGATGCCCTGTAAATATAATAATTAAATTTAAGAGTTAAAAATAAGAATTGTTAAGGGAATATTATGAATTTATTTAATAAAAATAAGTTGTGGATGTTAAGTTTGCTGATTTTTGCAATGCCAAGCCTTGTCTTTGCAGAAGATATGTTGGATACAGGAGATACATCCTGGATGCTGACGGCAACAGCATTAGTATTGTTCATGACTATTCCTGGTTTATCACTTTTTTATGCGGGCTTGGTACGGAGTAAAAATGTTTTATCTGTATTGATGCAGTGCTTCACCATAACGTGCTTAGCTTCATTAATATGGTTGGTATTTGGTTACAGCGTAGCATTCAGCGATGGTGGTGCCTTGAATAGTTGGTTAGGAGGGTTCTCTAATATTTTCTTGTCTGAAGTCACGCGTAGTTCTCTAAGCGGCACCATACCGGAAAGTGTTTTTGTGATGTTTCAAATGACCTTTGCCATTATTACTCCAGCATTGGTTATTGGTGGGTTTGCAGAGCGTATGAAATTCTCTTCAATGATGTGGTTTTCTGTGTTGTGGCTAGTAGTGGTTTACCTGCCAGTTTGTCATTGGGTATGGGGTGGCGGATGGCTTGGTCAAATGGGCGCATTAGATTTTGCTGGTGGACTTGTGGTTCATATTACTGCTGGCGTGGGTGCAATTGTTGCAGCAATGGTGCTGGGGAATCGCAAAGGTTTTCCTAAAACGGCAATGCCCCCGCACAATCTAACGATGTCGGTTACCGGTGCTGGCATGTTATGGGTGGGTTGGTTTGGCTTTAATGCAGGAAGTGCTGTGGCAGCAAGCGGTGATGCAGGCATGGCGATGTTAGTTACTCATATTAGTGCAGCAACAGGCTCACTGGTATGGATGTTTGCTGAGTGGATTAAATATGGCAAGCCAAGCGTACTCGGTATTGTAACGGGTATGGTTGCAGGCTTGGGAACCATCACACCAGCATCAGGTTTCGTAGGTCCGATGGGCGCACTTATTATTGGTGCATCTGCAGGCGCTATATGTTTTATTGCAACAAACTTTATTAAACGCACGTTAAAAATTGACGATTCATTAGATGTGTTTCCAGTGCATGGAGTGGGCGGTATATTAGGTACATTATTAGTCGGTGTTTTAGTTGCTGAGCAGTTTGGTGGTGCGGGTCTTGCAGAAGGTATGACCATTAGTTCACAGTTAAAAGTACAAGCCATTGCTGTAGTAGCCGTGTTGGCTTGGACCGCTGTGGCAACTTTTGTGATTCTAAAAGTTGTGAAAATGATGGTTGGTCTACGCGTAGATGAGCAAGAAGAGACACAGGGTCTTGATATCACACAACACGAAGAGACTGGCTATAATATGTAGCTATATATTCTAAGTAGTAATTTAGAATTACGAAAGGGCTGCATTTTGCAGCCCTTTTTTGTTACTGCTGACTTCTAAAGATTAGATAAATACTCTACCAGAGGTTTATTATTTTTTATTAATTCATCATGAGCAATTAAATAAAGTGGGATATCAAAGTAACTTTTTAAATCCTCAAGGTTATTCATTGCTTTATCGTGAGCCTTTTCATGATCATTATCTTGACCTTGGTTATGGGCTTGGTTATGTGTCTGGTCAAATATCTGGTCATGAGAAATGTCCATGCCATTTAAAATTATAGCGCTTAACTTCAAACCATGCTTATGAATAGCATCTGCAGTTAACAAGATATGATTAATGCAACCAAGTTGGTCTTTAGCGATTAGTAAGACAGGTAACTGTAGAGCTTTTGCTAAATCAGCGTTTAAGCCATCTTCACATAATGGCGAATAAAAACCTCCTGCACCCTCAACCAATAAAAAATCATTTGAGCTGCTGTTGTTTAAACAAACTTCTTTCACTTGTTGTGTAGTTATGGGCTGCTCAGCTAACCTTGCCGCACGTTGTGGCGAGATAGCAGGTTGAAATCGGAATGGGCAAATTTCGGGTAATGGGATACTTTTGTTTATTGCCTCATAATAATGGTTAGCATCTGAGGGGTGTAACGCGCCATCAATAAGCTCGCATCCTGATTCGATAGGTTTTCGCGGTAATACAGAAACGCTCATTTCATACAGTAAAGAAGCTATCTGTGAGCCTATATAAGTCTTGCCGACGTCAGTATCTGTGCCAGTTATAAATAAACCATTTTGTTTCATTAAGGTTTCCGTTATTAAAATCAGTTAGTTATAAGTTTTGTTGACAGACATACCGGTTGGTATGTATAACATACCAACCGGTATGGGGTTAAATAAAAAGAATTAGGTTATGCCTTCATCTGCAAAGAATACTGAACAAGAACTTGAGACTCGGCAAGTGATATTAGAGGCAGCGTATGAAGAAATTCATGTGCGTGGTTTTCAGGGCGCCAGTTTGTCAAAGATCTTGTCAACAACTAGTGTCACGAAGGGGGCGTTGTATCATTATTTTCCTACTAAGATCGAGCTTGGTTATGCAGTAGTCGATGAAATTCTAGCAGAGCATATACAGCAGCAGTGGATACAACCACTTATAAAAGCAGATGATCCAATCACAAGTTTTAAAAATATCATTATACAAACAGGCAGTGAGATTACAGATGAAGATATTCAGTGCGGATGTCCACTCAATAATCTTGCACAAGAAATGGCGCCTATAGACGAAGGTTTTCGTTTACGTATTGAGGCTGTGTATGCTACTTGGCGTAAAGGCATAGAAAATGCTTTGTTAAAAGGCCAAGAAAATAATTTTGTTAAAAAAGAAATTAACGTATCAAGTGTAGCGACAATGATTGTTGCAAGCCTGGAAGGGTGTATGGGACTTGCAAAAAATTCTCAAAGCAAAAAAATGCTGTTTCAATGCGGGCAGAGCGTAGTTGATTATCTTGAAAGTTTAAGGAGTTAAGGTGTTAAGTAAATATACTGATTTTATTCTTCGTTGGCGTTACGTAGTCGTCTTAGTAACGTTTGCGGGCATAATTGCATTAGCTGCAGGAGGAAAAAACTTAGTATTTACCAATGATTATCGATATTTCTTTAGTGAAGATAACCCTCAATTGCTAGAGTTTGAGACTTTACAAAACACCTATACAAAAAATGACAATATTTACATCATGTTGGAGCCTAAGCAGGGTGATGTTTTTAATAAGGAGTTTTTAGCTGCATTAAAAGAACTCACGGAAGCATCATGGCAAGTACCCTATTCAATTCGTGTGGATTCCATTACTAATTTTCAACATACCTACGCTGAGTCTGACGATTTAATAGTACTTGATCTGGTTGATAAGGCTGAGGAATTAAGTGATGCAGATATATCCTATATAAAGCAAGTTGCTTTAAGTGAGCCATTATTAGTGCATCGACTGGTATCAGCCTCATCCGACGCTGTGGGCGTAAACATCACAATCGAGTTGCCCGGCAAAAATGAAATTACTGAAGGTCCTGAGGTAGTTCATTTTGCACGTGAGATGGTTGCAAAGTTTGAACAAGAAAATCCAGAAATTAATGTTTACACCACTGGTATTGTAATAATGAATAATGCATTTCCAGAAGCCAGTATCAAGGATATGCAATCACTTATTCCCTTGGCGTTTCTGGCTATTATTATTGGATTGGTGTTTTTCTTAAAAAGCTTAACCGGAACCGTTATAACAGTAATAGTAATAATATTTTCAATCATGGCTGGCATGGGGATAGCTGGTTGGATGGGCTTTAAACTCACCCCGCCATCCGCTTCTGCACCAACCATGATACTTACACTAGCAGTTGCAGATTGCGTTCATTTTTTCACTACATTTCTAAATTCTATGCGTTCTGGAATGAATAAGCATGCTGCTATTAAAGAGTCATTACGAATAAATGTTCATCCGATATTTTTAACTTCTTTGACAACTGTGATTGGGTTTTTAAGCCTGAATTTCAGTGATGTACCGCCTTTTCGTGATTTAGGGAATATCACTGCAATCGGAGTTACTTTTGCATTTATTTTGTCAGTATTTTTCTTGCCAGCTATAACAGCAATTTTGCCATTCAAGGTTAAGCAACGCATGGATGGCAAAACAATTTTAATGCAAAAACTGGCAGATTTTGTGGTTAGTAATAGTCGTGTTTTATTGTGGTCGATGGGGGCAGTTATTTTTATATTTATTGCTATTATTCCACTTAATGATGTGAATGATCGCTTTGTAGAATATTTTGATGAGTCAGTAGAGTTTAGGCAACATTCCGACTACGTGTCTGAAAAATTAACAGGTTTATATACGGTTGATATTTCACTGCAAGCAAATGAATCAGGTGGGATTAATAAGCCAGAATTTATAGCTAGTATGAATGAGTTTTCAGAATGGTTGCGTGCACAACCAGAAGTGGTGCATGTAAATTCAGTTTCTGATACCTATAAGCGCCTAAATAAAAATATGCATGGCGATGATGAATCATTCTATTCCTTGCCAGATAATCGTGAATTAGCAGCACAGTATCTTTTGCTTTATGAATTATCTTTACCTTATGGTTTGGACTTAAATAACCAGGTTAATATCGATAAAACTTCCACACGTATATCGGTGACAGTAGATACATTAAGTACGAAACAGATGCTGGAGTTTGAAGACAACACACGTGAATGGGTTAAGAATAATACACAAGATATTAATATGGTGGCATCAAGTCCTGCCGTAATTTTTTCACATTTAGCGGTGCGTAACATTTACAGCATGATCATTGGGACGATGATTGCGCTGGCACTTATTTCAGTCATTTTAATTTTCGCACTTCGTTCATTTAAATTAGGCATACTAAGTCTAGCTCCAAATATACTTCCTATAGGAGTCGCATTTGGTGTCTGGGCTATTTTCGATAGCGAAATAGGTTTGGCGTTATCTATAGTTGCAGGTATGACATTGGGGATTGTTGTAGATGATACTGTGCATTTTATGAGTAAGTACTTAAGAGCAAAGCGTGAAAAAAATCTTTCTGCTAGAGATGCGGTACGGTATGCATTTGAAAACGTTGGCACAGCACTCTTGGTTACAACGCTTGTATTGGCTGCAGGTTTTATGGTGCTTTCATTATCTTCATTTGAATTAAATTCTGCTATGGGTTTATTAACAGCCATTACTATAGTGATTGCACTGATTATTGATTTCTTGTTTTTACCGCCATTGTTAATTGCCCTTGAGGAGGGCCATAATGAAAAAGATATATCATCCGATATGGCTACTGCCAATTAATATGATCACCAGGATAGTAATTTGTTTACTTTTATTACAAGGATTAGCGTTTGCTGAGACACCAGAGGAGAAAGGCTTGGCCATCGCTATTGCTGCAGATAAACGTGATACCGGTTTTGAAACACAAACTGCAGAAATGGTGATGACCTTGCGTAACCGCCAAGGTCAAGAAAGTACGCGTTATATTCGCACCCGAACACTAGAGGTAGAAGGTGATGGTGATAAAACCTTGTCTATTTTTGATCGTCCTGCAGATGTTAAACACACGGCGGTATTAACCTATAGTCATGGTCTAAAGCCGGATGATCAATGGCTATATTTGCCAGCACTCAAGCGTGTTAAGAGAATTAATTCACGAAATAAATCAGGCCCTTTTGTTGGCAGTGAATTTGCATTTGAAGATCTGGGCTCTCAAGAAGTAGAGAAATATTCATATAAATATTTACGAGACGAACCATGTGGAGAATGGCAGTGTCATGTAATTGAGCGATATCCTGAATACGAGTATTCTGGTTATACACGTCAGGTGGGTTGGATTGATAAGGCTGAGTATAGAGTGGTTAAGATTGAATTTTATGATCGAAAAGATGCTCTACTTAAAACCCTCACGTACTCAGGATATCAGGAGTATTTAGATTACTTTTGGCGACCGGATGAGATGTTTATGGTTAACCATCAAACCGGGAAAGAAACAACTTTGAAATGGTCGAATTATAAGTTAAAAACAGATATTTCAGAACGCGATTTTAATTCTAATGCTTTGCCACGTTTACGATAAATCTAACTCACTCACTCAGCTATTTTCATTTTGGTAAATTGCTCAGTAAAAATTACTTAGGTAAATCATTTAGGCAAACCATTTAGGCAAACCATTTAGAAT
>CAZFEP010000022.1:0-23163 GCA_964517365.1 uncultured Thiotrichales bacterium
AATATTAAACTTGGCGTGAGAAAGTAACGTATATTGACTAAAAACTTATGCATATTTCCCTCTCATTTTTATATTTATATTTAAAATTTTCTACTTAATAATTAGCAATCACTACATCTTTAAGTTTCCCTTGTAGCGTTTCATCTGCACTTGGCAACATATCGTAAGCAACATGATCTTGCCCACATTGACTTTTTCTGGTTTTAATACGATCAATCCATGCCTTAACATTACTTCGACTGTTAATAATTGACTCTTGCCCGGATACCACACAAAGATGTGCATAGGCAGCCCAATGCAAATCAGCCCAAGTATATTTATCACAAACAATATATTTATTGTTGGCTAACTGTTGATCAAGCGCATCGAAAAACATTTTAAGGTCATCAGTACTTTTGCTGATGACTGCTGCATCTGATGTATATGACGAATCTTGCATTTTCTTGGTAATGGTCTCATCCACAATAGTATTCACATGTGGTGCCACATTCATTTCTACAATATCAACCCAGTAGTTTTGCATCGCTGCAAGTGTTGCGTTGCGCGGCGTAAGCGCATAACCCAAGCCTCGTGCATCAGTAAATGCAGTAATCGCATCACTACCATAGGTAATAAAATCTGCTTCTTGCAAACAAGGCGTAACAGAAAGTGGGGAAATTTCTTTTATAGAAGCATCCATATTGTCAACCGCATCTGCAATCATGCTATAGCAATTCATTTCCATACCTTGCTCTGCTGCCGTAATAATACATTTCAGCGTATCTGCACAGGTTGGTTTACCAATTAATTCGAGCACATACTGGGTTTTTTTCATTTCTCCAGACATACCATATTTGGAACTATCTTCGTGGCCAGATTTTTCTGCCATAACACTAAATAAATTTGTCATATTGTTTACCTATTTTCTTAAAATTAATAAATTTATGCGGCTGCACTATCAGCATTGGTTTCATATGCTGGGATCTCGGTTTTAATTTTTGCTAACCAGGAATTTATATGTTCAAAATTACTATAAATATTACTTTGCCCTTGCTCATCAAGCATTTTAAAAACAGCAGCCCAATGAATATCAGCAAGTGAAAACTCTGTAACAATATGTTTGTTTGCTTCTATGTCTTTATTGAGTACATCAAGAATATTTTTAATGCGATCAGTATTGCTTGAAATATCATTTAATAATGGTTCAAAATTTTTCACTAAAACTTGCACCCAATAATTCTGTTCAGCTAAAACTCTTGCTTTTCTTGGATGTATCGATGGAGCATTACCTTTAATATTTAAGTAGGTCATCACAGCATTTGTGCCACACACCGTAAAATCACCTTCCTCAATACAAGGAAAACGATTTAATCCAGTCATATGCAAAGATTCTGATAGTTTGTCATCAGCAGCAGAAGACTCTATCCAGCTCACGTCAACAGGTAGTTTTCTATACGAGGCTAAAAATATACATTTATAAGATCCTGCATCCCCTGAAGCACAAATAAGCTTTGTAGCTTGATTAACTTTTTTCTTTTTAGAACTGAAGAAGCCCATACTCTTTAATCTCCGAATAATGACTAGCCTGAATATGAGTTATCTAGTTAAAGCTAGTGGTTAATTAATTACTTATTTTAAAAGCCAGGATTCAAACCTAGACGTTCGACTCATAAGAACTATGTTGAAACAGAGAATAATTTGGGAGGGAAATTCGTATACTGATCCAGATCAGTTATAGTCAGCTATAACCTTTAAATGCCTTCTAAAACTCACTTTTACTGATCTAGAACAGGAATAATCCAGCAAGTTTGGTCAATTAATCAGCAGATTATATTCCCAAGTCGGATATTTATACTCTTATATATAACAGAAATAGAGACTATAATGGTAAGAAGTGTAATCATTTTAAAGCAGCACAAGTCCCTGATTTATATAAGGTATGCCACGTAAAGATGTCTCAAACAGAAGAAAAGATCAATTTCAAATCACTAAAAGCATCTTGCCAAAATTGCTCTTTGGTGGAGTTATGTCTACCTCGGGGCCTGGATAACAATGATTTAACGAGTCTTGATGAAGTAATCAAACAACGAAAAATTGTTCAGAAAGGTGAAACCATTTTTCGCCAAGGTGAACGCTCTGGCTGTGTATTTGCAGTGCGCTCTGGTTCAGTTAAAACTTTCACCACTGATAAGAATGGGGTTGAACAAGTATTAGGCTTTCACTTACCAGGCGAGTTACTTGGCTTGGATGGTTTAGATAATGAAATTCATAGTTGTTCGGGCGTTTCACTAGACACGACTACAATCTGTGAATTGCCTATTAATGATCTGAACGTATTATGTGTACAGATTCCCGGCTTACAGCAACAGCTACTCAGTCTTATCAGTAATGAAATTACTAAAGACCACACTATGCTTATGTTGCTTGCACGTCGCAATGCTGAACAAAAATTAGCTACCTTTTTAATTAATTTATCAGGACGGTTTAAGGCACGAGGTTATTCAGCAGATGAATTTGACTTGACCATGTCGCGTTATGATATTGGGAATTATTTAGGTCTAGCTGATGAAACCGTAAGCAGGTTAATTTCAAAGTTCAAAGAAAAAAATATTATTAATGCAGCTCGTAAAAATATCTCTATCCTGGACCATGGAAAATTATGCTCTATTGCAGAAGGCGATATTACTCTTAACTAAATTACTGAGATTGTTTTGTGGTAAATCTAGACAATTAGGTTTTAAAATTTCTAAAATATTATCATCGGGTTTTTGGTAATAGCCACACCCAGAATATATACAAATACGAATACAGCAATCCCCCATGCGATTACACGCATACCTAAATCTTTTCCTCTTTTCAAAGCAATACTTCCAAGCACAATATAGGCAATCAATGCCAATAATTTCGCATTTATCCAAGCGGTTGAAACAGGATATTGCTGAGACATAACTGATAATATTGACGCAGATACTAGTAATATAGTGTCATTAACATGTGGAACAATTTTCACCCAAGCAAGATTCAATCTTTGAGATGATTGCATCATCCATACTCCTCTTACTATAAACCCACTAAACGATAGCACTGCGGTTGATATATGAATCAGCTTGAGTGTTTCGTACATATACATACTTCAAAATTATTGGATTGCCATACCTATTGAACACTGTATGGGAAGCACAACCAAGTTTATAGGCAAAAATATTTTATATTGATGAATCTTCAGGATTAACTACACAAACCTTCATGGATAACTCTCATAATATTAATAATGTGATACACAATACTGCTCCCAAATATGCAGATACTGATACAAAGATAATGATAAGAAAATAGTGCATCCGTAATGAGGATATAGATATTGAAACATAAATATATATACATTTATTTAATTTGCAGATGTTAGCAATAATTTCATATTTATTTCCATCAATACTGATCTAGAACAGATTAAATAATTTTTTTTTAATTAGAATTAAATTTCAATTATCAACATATGTAATAGGAAAATTTATGGATCATACTCTCTATGAAGAATTAGGTGGGAAAAAGACAGTTGAAAAAGCAGCTGCAATTCTTTACGTAAACATCTTACGTGATGAGCGTATTAATAGTTTTTTTGAAGATATCGATATAGAAAAGCATCAACGAAAAATGTCCAGTTTTTTAACAAATATCTTTGGTGGTCCTTCACTATATTTGGGCAAAACGATGCGTAAAGCTCATAGAAATGTTGTAGATACAGGCTTAAATGATGCTCATGTAGACGCCATGATGGAATGTGTGCAAGCAACCCTAAAAGAATTAGATAAAGATGAAGCATTAATCAGCAAAGTAATGGCACAGATTGAAGAGCATCGCAATGATGTGCTGGGCAAATAAGAGGTAACTTATATATTTCACAGCTTCTATAAATGACTAGGATAAATGACAATGAACACAACTAACATATATTTGTTAATAATATTCTTTCTCTTAGTTTGTAGCATCACCAGTCTTCATGCAGGTGAATCTACAGAAGCTGTAAATGCAGGTGCCAAAGAATTTCAGCAGAGATGCGCTTTATGTCATGGCGATAATGGTAAAGGAGATGGACCTTACGCGATGGCTCTTGTTTTCAAACCGTCTAACTTAACAACTCTACTCGCCGATAATGACGGTGTATTTCCTTTTCTTGAAACCTATCTAATTATTGATGGACGAGAGATCGTTAAAAGTCACGGCCCAAGATTAATGCCTATTTGGGGTGACCGATATAATTCAGAAGCCTGGTCTGAAGTCGACCCTGAATATGGTGACACATTGGTAAGAGGTAGAATTTTAGAATTGCTGTTATTTTTGTATTCAATTCAGGAGCCTGTCACACCCAACTAAAATTTTTTAATAAGGAAATCGCGCATATGTAGAAAATTCATAGCTCAGTACCTTAGACATCACCACTAGTGATTCCCCTCTCTCAGCCAATTTAAAGTCCCTGCCGAAATAAACATAACACCCCTAAACTTGTAGACCAAAAGATTAAACCCTAGATCTATATACGAAATAGATCTATACCTGAAATTTACCTTCTTTCTACTTAATACTGGTGCTTCATATAGGCAAGACTGGTATATCTCCAATAATATTACATGCATTTTTTATATCACTACGATGAATTTTTTGCATGTAAATATCATAAATAATCTGCAATATTTTTCTTTCTTACCCTGTCTATTTAGTCGTAACTGATTACATTTTTAATTTAAACAAAGGAAACATTGATATGAAAAATAAAGCACTTATAACACTAACATTACTCCTAACCAGTGGATTAACTTTGGCATCCGGTGGTCGCGACATTAACAATGTAGATACTCAAAGTAATACCCCAACCAATGTTGAGATTACCGAACTAAAAGCACAAGGCCCACTTGATGCATTCAATGTAAAAGTTGAAAGCACTGATAAAGTTGATACTAGCTCACTTAATCAAACTTATAACGGTAAATCATAGACTGTCTTTATGATATTTCTAGAAAAATATGGATGTAACCATGAACAAGGACGTTCTCTAGAGATCAAAGAGAATAATATATTATGAAACATATATACAAATTACTATTGGCAGCAGCATTAAGTACCACAAATTATGCAACTGCTGCAGATAACACTTTTGAAAATCAGTATTACCATAATGAAGATATTTCTGTTGAGCCACACCTTCAGCTAACACTTTTCCCGGGTATTGATCGTGCTACTAATAAACCATTAGTTATGCATATGGTAGATAGTTCTAATCACAGCTCAAACATATTTACCCTAAATTCAAGATTGGCTGGATCAGCTAATTCCATCAATACTAAAAAATACTTCGATGATATAGAAATCACTAATAACAATATATTTGAACTCAAATTTTAAACAATATAAAACTCAAAAATAGATAAATCACACAGGAGAGAGAAACATGAACTCATTAGAAAAAAGTGCAAATTTAGAAAAACATTTAAATTTAGTAGCAGAGCTATTTCTACGAGAAATGATTAGAAAAGAATACCCGGACTGGGTAGATTTTAATGGCGAATGTACAAAATGTGATGATTACTATGATTCTTTAATTGATGCAGTTGAAATCAGATAAACGAGTAATGCCATGTATAGAAATTTTAATTTGGGTATTGTCATTATATCAACAGTAACATTTTTCTTATTGCTATTTGCAAACACATGTAATGCAAGTGCAGCAAGTGAACGATCACAGCGTTTGATCTATGAGACAGAAACTAAACCTGTGACAGAACCAGAAGCCTTGTATCACTCCTCCCTAAACTTCAACAAAGTTTCTAACGCTAGATTTTATGGGAAACGTTACCACACTCGTAAATTTAACCGTAGCTACTACCGTGGCAACCAATATGGTCGTGGCGGTAAATCACACTATCGTAGCAATCGTTACTATCACCGAGGCTATAGAAATTACTACCCTAGCTATCGCTACAACAGCAATCGATATAACTATCGTTACCGGTATGGGCACTAGAATTATTACTCTACACACACGATAACTTCAAGGAGAACTAAGATGAATAAAATTACAACACCAATATTAATACTTATAGTCAGTGTACTCACAGGTTGTGCAAATCTACCTGCAACCAACCAAACCCAAGGCACTGTCGCCGGGGGTGCAATTGGTGCATTGCTTGGTTCCACCGTGGGTGATGGACGTGGCAAAGTCTGGGCGACTGCTGCAGGTGCAATTGGTGGCGCACTTGCCGGCTCGCATATTGGTAAGCGCTTAGATGCACGTGACCATAAAGCCATGAATAAAGCAGCTTATTCAGCGCTTGAGAACTCAAAATCTAATACCAAAACAAGTTGGTCAAACCCAGATAGTGGAAATACAGGCACGGTTACCCCTACCAGTACAGTCGAAATGGCAGATGGTAGTTTTTGCCGAGAATACACTTCAATGGTGGAAGTGGGCGGTCAATCAGAAACCGCTTACGGAACAGCTTGTCGCCAAGATGATGGTAGCTGGAAAATCGCTAGCTAATAAAAAATGAAAAACATCAACATAGCAATGTAATGTCGATCCACTTAAAACTGAAAATTACAACAACACTAATAAATTATTTATATACACTAACGAATCAGAGTATGGCAGCATAGTCTCCTTAATAAACTTCTTAAACCATATAGGGATGTAATTACGAACATGGATGTTCACTTAGTTTTATTCTCAGAATAGTAACTACAACGGATATTGTATAAATATTCACTGACAATTCATGACTACATGTAGTAGTAAGCATGATTTCAAGGATGGAATCGATAGAGTCAATGCAATCTCACATAATATAAACCCCGTCTTAATCTAGTAACTCAGCCTCTCACAAAAGTAGGTGAGCTATGTCTTTAGCCAGTTTCGCATCGATACAGCTATGTAACTACTTGATATATATGTATTTATACTTTCGGACATAAAAACAAAGATCCTGCACATGTTTAATAAACGTAATCGTCTGTATCTTACTACCCATGGATCGACACAAAAGATCTTACTTAGAAACAAACTTTAAATTTTAAATTAAATAAGGGAAAACCAACATGAAAACTAAAGCAACATTAATCGCTGTATTACTAGCAGCAACAGGTACTACTTGGGCGAACGGCGGCATTGATATTAATAATGTCGATGTAAGCAATATTCAACCAACTCAGGCTGAAGTTACCCCAATAATCGCACAAGGCCCACTAGATGCTTTCGACGTAGAAGTTAAAAGCAATGATGAAGTAGACACCAGTGCACTTAAGCAGAATTATGACGGCAACTCATAGTCTCCTTAATAAAATTCTTAAACCATATAGGGATGTAATTACGAACATGGATGTTCACTTAACTTAGTAAAATATTATGAAACTTATAAAAATTATTACAAATACAATGATATTCACATTAGGTGTATCCACACTGTTAGTACTGTTAGGTATGAGATATATCGTAAACATATTAAAGCCATCTGAGCCTGCACTAGATTAATTGCATAATTAATAAGCACTCACACGAGTCATCCACAAAGTGCAGGCCTGTTGGCTATAATAGTTCAATATAATTCTGGCTCTTTTTATCTAGATCTTATAAATTAATAAATGATGATTTAGCAGCCCATACATCTATAGCGCTTGCCCATCGATATCGAAAATATGAGTTGTTGAAATTAAAATAACCATTATTTATTCAGACTTAGTTTTAATTATAAAAAAATACATTTAACTAACAATTACTAAAATAATTATGTGCAGATTCCCCATGCTAAAATTGATTCTATTTTTATTCAGTTCTCTAGACTCGAATATTTTATATGCAGATGATTCACTACATGGGCCTTTTACTGGTGTTTTAAGTGAAAGCGTTGTGGATGGTCAAGTAAACTATTCGACTATAAATAATAATCCAATATTTTTTGATTATTTAAAAGCGTTAGAAACCAAACCTTCATTTAAAAATAAAAATCAGGAATTAGCCTTCTGGATTAATGCGTATAATGCCCTAGCTATAAAAGGCATACTTGATAAGCGATCGCCCAAAACACTGCTAGGCCGTTATCGTTACTTTAAAAAAGCTAAGTACAATGTAGGAGATAAAGTTATTAATCTTTATGACCTAGAGCGCAAGGTAATAATACCACTTGGTGAACCCAGGATTCATTTTGCAATCAATTGTGCATCCACATCATGTCCAAAGATCATTCCTGAAGCCTATACAGAAGAAAAATTAGATGATCAGTTAGAACAGGTTACGAAGGATTTTATTAATGATACAAGTAGAAATAGTTTTGATTCTGAATATAAAATAGCCACCATATCTAAAATATTTGATTGGTTTAAGAAAGATTTTGTAAACCACTCCGGCTCAGTTCAAAAATATCTAGCGGAATATGTATCCGATCCAGATATCGCGTCTGATTTACGTGAAGATAAATATAGAATCCACTACGCAAAATATGACTGGAACTTGAATGGTACTAAGCCATAGCCATTCCTAATCGATACAAGATCAAGTGTTTATAAAAAAAGGCGAGCCAGACCAAGCAGCAAGGTTGTTTAGTTTTCTAATGCTCGGCGAACAAGTAGCGCAACATTGTGCTCTTGAGCAGTCTAAATATACTACCCATAAAGGCTCAAGAAAGTTTTTGCTATCCCAGTCAAGTCAAGAAAATTATCACCGTATATTATTCGATAAAGCCGTATTAACTCTTACTCCAAAAGGTGCCAAGCCTAATCCTGCTAACAAACCCATGCTGAAATATCAAAATTTGCTGAATGATGCAATTGCGACTGGTCAGTACGCTGAAACATTGTTAGGCCAACAAGTAATACTGGAAGGTCTGGGAGAAGTCGTCCTTGAGAATATTGATAAAGGTATGTCAAACAGAATGTTTGGCTTTAAGAAAATTAGACGCATTATACTTAAACAAGAACAGGCACATCATGATTTTGGTCTACGAAAACTAAATGATTGGGTAGGTACGGATGAAACCAGAATTAATGCATTATCTGCAAAAACATCGGATTATCTAGATCTAATTCATGAAATTTTAAATAATTTTCATGATGTATTTGAGTATTTTGGCTATGACTCAAACGTGTACTACTCTGAAGTAAAAAGAAAATTGCCAGACTGGATAAAGCATCAACAATGATTTCAGTGATAATACCCATCTTAAATGAAGAGAAAGTCATTGCTGATACGCTTTCGCAGTTAGCATTACAAACATCTTCAGATTTTGAAGTGTTGGTAGTTGACGGTGGAAGCACGGATAACAGTTGCAATATTGTTAAACAAAACAAAAGTGTAAAATTACTATGCGCTGAAAAAGGTCGTGCAAAACAAATGAATGCTGGTGCAGAAAGGGCCGTGGGTGATTGGTTATTATTTTTGCATGCAGATACATTATTACCCGCACAAGCAATTCAAACTATTGCATCTTTAAGTACAAATCCAGAAATAAAAGCTGGTGGCTTTAAACATCGCTTTTCAGGTAAAGACTGGCGTCTAACGTTTATTTCATGGCTAAATAACAATCGCTGTTCACGTAATCATGTGTTCTATGGCGACCAGGCAATATTTGTGAAACGTAGTTTGTTCAACACAATTGGTGGTTTTCCAGAAAAAAGTATTTTAGAAGATGTCTATTTTTCAATTGAGCTGAAAAAACAAACCCGCCCAATTCTACTAAACAGCCATGCCATTACCGATTCCCGTAAGTTTACTAAAATGGGTATATGGAAAAGCCTATATCGTGTGGCCAATATTCAAACACGAGTTAAATTTGGACTACCTATAGCAAGTCACTACCCGTTTTTTACCGATGCACGTTAAGCTATGTATTCATTAAAACCACTAGCAAACATAATTAAAGGACGGCCTGTACTTGCCATATTTGAAATATGTTTGCGTTGTAATTCTGCATGCGGATATTGTGATTTACCTCTAAATGAAGGAAGAAGTGAATTAACGCGCGAAGAAATAAAAATAATCTTTGCCGACTTATATGCCACCGGAGTACGATTCTTATTCATTCAAGGGGGCGAACCTACCGTACGACGTGATTTGATAGAAATATTGCATGATTTGCACGAAATAGGTTTTCGTCTAACTCTTATAACAAATGGCACACGGCTTAGTGAAAAAATGATTGCCAAGCTGTCTGAATTGCCTATTAGTATTTCAATTAGTCTAGATACATTAGATAGAGAACACTATAAGAGCATACGTGGTGCGGACCAGCTTCCCCAAGTTTTAGATGGTATAGTAAGACTCGCCAATTACCCACACCCTAAATTTATAACCTGCATCGTAACCGAACAAAATCGTAAAGATGTAACCGAGGTGGTTGAGTATTCACGTAAAAAGGGCTTTATGCCTGTAGTAGGTGCCTATCATTGGGGCATTGAGCGTTATGGAAGAGTAGATCCCACATTGCAATACCAACGTGATGCAGCCGTAGAAATTTTCAAGAACCTGATGTCGGATGGATTAATACCCAAAGGCTACTTTCGCAATTACTTACAAGACAATATTGATTGGCTAAGTGGCAAAGACCTGTCTTCATGTGATGCGGGTCGTTATAGTATTTCAATAGACAGTTCTGGAAATGTTGCTCCCTGCTTGGCGCTACAACACGCTGGCAATCTGCTGGAAAACAGTCTGACAGAAATTTTAGATAATTTTGACCAACAATCGATCGATGACTGCTCGAATAACTCATCCTGCAATATGATGTGTAGCCGAGTGGTAGGATCGATCATGAAAAAACCTTTCTCATCACTCAGAACGCCTAAGAAACTAAACAGCATTACTGAAGCATAATAATAAATGTTAAATCGTTTAAAGTGTGACTTATAAAATAAAATATTTTTTCTCATACCTGTTTTTAATAGCATTTCTATCCGCGCTACAGACAATTAGTGCAGAAGAAAATAGAGTTTTAATTCCCTTCCTGGATGCGCCACCTGAAATAGACTTGAATCACGAAGAAGAAAAAGTTTTAAACAGTAATAAGTCTATTTTCAAAACCATAACAACTGATAATGGTAAGCAAGCGGTAATTGTATTTAAAGTTAATGCAAAACCTGAAACTATATGGTCAGTTATTAAAAATTATCCGCAGTACAAAAGTTGGATTAAAAGTGTAAAAGAATCTGAAATTTATAAGTTAGAAGAAAATAACATCTATGTGAAATTTAAGATAAAACATTGGCTATTAGGAAAGTACCAATATTTTATTAATCACACTTTTTCAAAACAGGGGAATTGGGCAACTTGGACTTTAGATCAAAACCAGCAATCTGATTTCTTGTCTTCGGTGGGATTTTGGAGAGTGTATGAAATAGAAGATCAGAGCTATGTAGCCTATTCAGCAAATATTCTATTCAAAAAGAAAAAATCAACCTTTACTCGAACTAGGGCAATTAAATCTAGCCTAAAACAAGCATCTAAATGGGTAAAAATTCATTCCGAAAATAGAAACTAACCATAAATCCTTTTAGATTATAGAAAAGTTGTCTAATACTGGTATTGCAGGCTCGCCAAGGCTAGTTGAATTTTTTCCTTAATAACATTCGATAATTCGCAAAATTTAGAAATTATGGGTGCACTGACCCCTAATTCCCATGATTTATTACAGACTAAATAAAATTAATATAAGGAACCTAAATTAGACAAAAAACATCTACTAGTATCTACACAATTAACATATATTCTAGATATGGATCTACTAAGCAATATTCTAAGTACCTTCAGGGTACAAGCCAATGTTTTCCACAATGGGCAATACTGTGGTGCTTGGCAAATTGATACCTCAGGCACTCAAAAAGCAGGTTTCCACATCATTACGCATGGAAATTGCAAGCTACTTCTTGAAAATGGAAGTTTCCATAAATCATCACTAATCAAAGGTGATCTAGTGATCTTGCCACGCGATCTTGAGCATCGTGTGAGTAGTGGTTTACAAGTAAGCACAGAAGTTAACTCTTCTACACCCAAATCTTTTTCTGAAGGTCTACAAGATGACGGTACCGGGCTGGTATGTGGCTTTTTAGAATTTGAACATAATACAAATAATTTTTTATTTGATATGTTGCCGGATTACGTAGTGATTAAAAGCAGTGAATCGCCTTGGAAAGAGCACCTCAAACCAATACTTGATGTACTAATTTTAGAGTCTATATCAGAACGTCCCGGTGTGCAGGAAACCTTAAATCGATTATCTGAAACTATTTTCATGATAATTCTACGGGAATATGCAGAAGATGATGAAAATTACTCGGGCTTTGCTGCAGCAATGCGTGATGAAAGAATACAAAAGGTACTTGAAGCTGTACATGATTCTCCAGCAACAGAATGGAATCTAGACAATCTTGCAGAAATTGCCACCATGTCACGATCAGCCTTCGCGACAAAATTTAAATCATTGCTAGGCGAAACACCGCTTAACTATATTAAGCAATGGAGAATGAATTCTGCTTACCGCTGGTTTAGAGACGATAATATAACCATCGCAGAAGCCGCGGAACGATGTGGCTATCTTACTGAAGCTGCATTTTCCAAAGCTTTCAAAAGCGAACTAGGCATTTCACCGGGTAAAGTTAGAGCCTCCCTCACTGCTTGATCTAAATTAAGTTAATACAAAACCTTATATTTACTAGTCGTAACTCATCTCGACTAAAGATAAAAGCGCGCATGCCCATAATTTGTGGTTTTGTGCATAAATGTAATCTTGCTATATCTAAGCACCTATCAACCGTTTAAGGCTAAATTATGGGTCTTATCCTTCAAAATACTTGATATAGCCAATTAATACCTCCCCCAAAGACCACTAACCATAGCCGATTGGCTATGATTTTAAGCTCTTCAGCCTGTATATACCCTCCTAACCCACTGAATTATATGGATTTGTACTTTTGGACATAAAGACAGAGTTCCTGCACATATTTAAACAATTCAATTCCATATATCTTGTGAACCATAGATTGAAGCAAGAGAAGATTTTTAAACAGAACACGAAATGGTCAAAATAATTATGAAACATACGAATAAATTTTTACTTTTACTACTACTTACCGTTGCAACATTTAATGTTTCCGCAGAAGTAACAGTAGAGGATGTTCTGCCTTCACACATAGATGAGATCAGCAACCCTAGATTTCAATCAAAAGTATTTCCAGGTGTATCAAGAGAACCAAAGAAATCATCTTTGGTGATGCAAATGGTAGATACAAATAGCGGTGACAAGAGTATTTATAATTTGAACTCTAGCTTAACTGCAACAAACAACTCATTTAATAGAGATAAGCACTTTGATGATATAGAAGTTACGGATAACAATATATTTCAACTTAAATTTTAATTGAACCCTATATCGGAGCAAGAACATGAACCAATTAAAAAAATCAAATAAACTGAATAAGCATTTAAACTTAGTCGCTGAATTATTTTTACATGACATGATTCGTAAGGAAAACCCTGAATGGGTAAGCCCTAATGGTGAATGCAAAAAATGTGAAGAATATTACGACTCTTTACTAAATGCAGTGGTAGTAAAATAAATAGATTAATAACTAAGAATATTAATTAGGAAAACATTATGAAAAATAAAATTAATTTTGAAGTTGCATTTGTATGCGTAGCCACTCTTTTCTTATTGCTCGCTGCAAATACTAGTTTCGCAGGAAATGTAGATAATGGTTTACATCTTACGGTCCATAAGCCAGGAATTGGGTCAGAAGCTTTGCATGCTCCCTCCCTATACTCCAGCAAAGTTTCTAGCTCTAGATATTATGGAAATCGTTATAAAAGTTATCGATCCAATCGTAAATATTACCGTGGCAATCGATATTACCGGGGTGGAAAATCTTACAATCGCGGAAACCGTTACTACGGAAATCGCTATTACGGCAAACGTTACTATGGTAATCCTTATCGTGGTAGATACGGTTACTAAAAAAACATATGGAAATAAAACGTAAACTTCTAAGGAGAATAATGATGAAAAATATATTACTTACTGTGGTCATGGTGGCGGTACTATCAGCCTGTGCAAACCTACCCGGAACGAATCAAACTCAAGGTACGGTTGCAGGCGGTGCTATTGGCGCCCTACTGGGCTCAACGGTTGGTGATGGACGTGGCAAAGTCTGGGCGACTGCTGCAGGTGCAATTGGTGGCGCACTTGCCGGCTCGCATATTGGTAAGCGCTTAGATGCACGTGACCATAAAGCCATGAATAAAGCAGCTTATTCAGCGCTTGAGAACTCAAAATCTAATACCAAAACAAGTTGGTCAAACCCAGATAGTGGAAATACAGGCACGGTTACCCCTACCAGTACAGTCGAAATGGCAGATGGTAGTTTTTGCCGAGAATACACTTCAATGGTGGAAGTGGGCGGTCAATCAGAAACCGCTTACGGAACAGCTTGTCGCCAAGATGATGGTAGCTGGAAAATCGCTAGCTAGAAACACATTAGACAGAAACTATGAAACACAAAGCTTTCATATGTATGTGCTGCTTAATATTTAGACAAAACGATTATTTTACTTATTTGTAAGTAATCTAACTATTTCCTTGTCTACTTAAGTAGCACTGATACATGAAGAAACTTAGAGAGAACTTCAGATACAAACTCATACATCATAACAACATATTTGGACAGGAGCAGTGACTATGACAAAAGCAAGAATAGAGTTTCACAAATCGACCAAACAATATTTTCAAAATGAAAATAGTAACAACCAGAAATCTAAAGGCAATCACTTAGACTCAAATGTTAAAAAGGTTTACATAAAAGAAGAACCATTCATAAATTCTAACGAAGTCGAATATAGATAGTTTTTTGACAAATCACAGGGGTAATTAAACATGTATAAATCCAATATTTTATTTTCAAAAGTTCTGCTACTAATCATGGTAAGTATTTTTAGTAATACCTTATTTGCAGAAAGTGATTTTCACCAACCTTTTAATCAAGTGTTACGTGACACGGTCTTAGATGGACAAGTAAATTACAAAGCAATTAATAATAACCCAGCTTTTCCTGCATATGTAGAATCACTTAAAACAGAACAAACTTTTGCAAACCAAAATGAAGAATTAGCTTTCTGGATCAATGGTTACAATGCATTGGTAATACAAGGTATTCTCAATGGTGGTTCACCAAGCACATTTTTTGGAAGAAATAGTTTTTTCAAAAAAGATAAATATACTATCGGTGGGAAAAGCATAAACTTGAATGATCTGGAACGTAAAGTAATTATTCCAATTGGTGAACCGCGCATACACTTTGCCATTAATTGTGCATCAAGCTCTTGCCCAAAATTGCTACCAGAAGTTTTTGATGCAAAAAACCTAGATCAACAACTTAATCATTCAGCACAGGACTTTATTAACGATCCTACCAGAAACAAGTTTGATACAGCCTCTAAAACTGCATCCATATCAAAAATATTTGACTGGTTTGAAGAAGATTTTGTTAAGCATTCTGGTTCTGTTGGAAATTATATAGCGCAATTTGTAAATGATGAAAGCATTGCAGATGATTTACGTGCAGGAAATTATAAAATAAAGTATTTAAAGTATGACTGGAGCTTAAACGGAACCAAGCCTTGAGCAATCCGTCATAAACACCCATCTATATATGATTAATCGTACCAAAATGCTGCAACTAACGTACTTCCTGATACTCCTCTTCGTTAGTTGTAGTACTTTTGTTGCTGCCAAAGATAAAAACATAGAAAAACCTGTCCATGAATATGCTATTGATCTTTATGGCTCAACTGATTCTCGTATTTCTGCACGTAAATGGATGTTGCAACGCGGCAATCCTGATGTAGCTCCCGCCCTAATACGTAGCTTAAGATATTTCCCTGAAGATTCTAGTCAAACATTACATGCATTAGAACAGCTTACACAACAAAAGTTGGGTAAACGTTGGCATGACTGGGTGTTATGGATGCAAGATAACCCTACAGAAGCAATAGAGAAAAATGAATTATTTCTACAAGCAGTAACTAAGCGTATTGATAAGAATTTCGAAGATTTTTTCTATGAAGATATTGAACGCAGCATTCGTTTAGACGAAATAGTGTGGGGAGGGGTTCGCAAAGACGGCATCCCTGCACTTACACATCCTTTTATGATTGAAGCTAAAGAAGCTGACTACATTTCAAAAGACGAGCTTGTATTTGGTATAAATATAAATGGTGATATTCGTGCTTATCCTTATCGTTTTATGGACTGGCATGAAATGTTAAACGATAGCATTGGTGGTGTACCTATTTCACTGGCATATTGCACACTATGTGGTTCAGGCATCTTATATAAAACACTTATCAACACGAATGAAGAACCCTTGATATTTGGCTCTTCCGGCTTCTTATATCGCTCAAATAAACTGATGTATGACCAGAAAACAAATTCACTATGGAATCAATTCACGGGTAAACCAGTTGTAGGCTCATTAGTTGATAAAGATATAGAATTAGAAGTGCTGCCATTGGTAACAACCACCTGGGGAGAATGGCTCTCAAAACACCCCACAACTAAAGTTATGTCTGCAGAAACCGGGTTTAAACGAGATTACACACCGGGAGCAGCCTATGGAGCTTACTTCTTTAGTGATGAGCTTATGTTTCCAGCTAGTGTGCATAATGAAACACTACAGAAAAAAGAAAAAGTTTTTGGGCTACGTATCAGTGGTGCAAATAAAGCCTGGCCATTAAGCTTATTCAAAAAGCCTGCCATTGTTAATGACCATATCGGTATCATACCCATTGTATTAATAGGTAATGAAAAAACTGAAACAGTCCGCGCCTACCGTTCTCAAGGAATTACCTTTCAACTTTTAGAAAATGGACAACTGATAGCCAACGATCAGAACTGGGCACAAACCGAAAAAGAACTTATTGGCCCAAACAATGAGAGACTCTCCCGCTTACCTGGTCATATCGCCTATTGGTTTGCATGGAACGGATACTTTCCTCAAACACTTTCGAGTAAATAAGATCTTACCTGCAAAATTGCAGACATAACCAAACACGACTGAACGTCTTGCTGGCGTTTTAAGCAAAATATTGTCTCGCCCACCCTTTTGTACAATACAGAATAATCACCCACACCCGCCCTATCTATCTCGACAAAAATGAGTCCACATCGCTATAAATGTTAGCAAACACAGTCAGTTAACAAACCTTAGATCACTCTATTGTCAATACATAACACTTGAGATGAACATATACATATCCTATACATGTACTGTTTATTATCAGATTATATATATACTTAATCTGTATATTTGCGATATATTGAATCTAATGATTATACGTAACCTAAACAAGAGGTATGCACATGTTACTTACAGATTTTGCAACACAACAAATAGAAGACATCAAACCAAGCCCTAAGAATATGGGTTATAAAATCGGTGCAGTCTCTCGCATCACCGGAATAGGGTCGGAAACTTTGCGGGCGTGGGAAAGACGTTACAAAGCAGTGATTCCGAAACGAACCGATTCAGGTGACCGTCAGTACACAAGAGATGATGTAGCAAAACTTTTGTTACTCAAAAGCTTAACGGAAACAGGCCTTTCTATAGGCACTATTGCTAATCTTGATGCTGCTGAGCTCAAGAGTTTATATGAAGATAGTAACAATAGTGAAAAATACCTAAATGTTGGGCATAAAAGTCAGACAAATAATGATGTTGACTGCAATGTTGCACTGCTTGGTGATGGCTTTCCGGTGAGAATTCTTGATGGACTAGAAGAAGTTAAAGGCATAAACCTGATTGGAATGTATGAATCAATAGATGCATTTCATCTAGACCCTGATCAAAGTAAGCAAGTGAATATTGTTGTGGTCGAGACGCCAACCATAAATTCAGATACCAAGGAGAAAATATCACAAATCCTCGAGTCCTCTGGCGCTTGGCATGTCGTATTAATTTATGGTTTTGCTAATCAACAACAAATCGAAGAGCTTCAATCTTCACAAATTACAGTGGTACGTTCCGCTGTAGATGTGCAAGAGCTTGCCAGATTATGTATTTTTCATTCTGGCGGGAGTGAAAGATTACCAGGGCTAGAAGCGGGTTCTACCTTACATTATGAGCAAACTATTCCTTCAAGAAAATTTAGCAACAAACAGCTGACCGAGTTAGCGACGATGTCTAGTGCTATTAAGTGTGAGTGCCCTAAACATATGTCTGACATTGTTAAAGACCTTGTGTCTTTCGAGATCTACAGTGCTGAATGTGAGAATGAAAACGATCAGGACTCTGCGCTACATAACTATTTGCATGCTACTACTGCACAAGCACGTAGCATGTTAGAAGAAGCCATGTCGCACTTAATTCGTGTAGAAGGCATTGACCTAAACCAACAATAATAAGTCATATGAAGCATTCTGCTAATAGACCGAGCGATGGAGTAAAAGGTACTGAAAAATTACCTCACCTTGTATTTTACGATGATAGGTGTTCACTATGTCTTAAAGAAATTAATCACTATAAAAAATTAAATACTTCTCACCCGATTAAGTGGGTACCAATATACCAGGAAGAAGAAGTTATCCAACAATATGGCTTTCATAAACAAGACCTACTCGAACGTTTGCATGTTGTCCGAGGTGACGGAGTAATAGTGACGGGTGTATCGGCATTTGCCACTATCTGGAGCTCCATTAAGTGGTATCGCCCTATTGGCATAATCGTTTACAAACTTCATCTGATTCCAATATTGGATATTGCTTACCGATACTTCGCAAAATGGCGCTTCAAGCGTCAAGCCTGTGAGATATAACTGTGAAATATAACCCTAAAAAATAACCCTAAAAAATTAACATGGGTTATAACAATATGTCCTGTCTTTCAACAATTAAGTTTTTACAAAATCCAATATTTACTTTATTAAAGAGCCATCATTATGCAATTACTTTGTTTCACAACCTATACTTCCTCAGGAGTTTCACAAGAAATTGAATTCCCTTTACATCCAGAAACTCAATCTACAGAAACGGTTTCAAAGATCGTTACAGAGTTATTGAACACTATTAGTAATAATGTAAAAGACCTTGATGATTGTAAAAATGGCGACATTCTTCAAGCACTTTCTATGGTGATGGCCATTCGTAGCCGCATGGTGGAAATTGAACCGGAAAATTCATATAAACTATTGTTGCAGTTCATCGAGCAACACCACCAGGCAGTAGTCGAAGCTAAAACTCAGATTGCATCACGTGCTTAATTATATAGTCATTAAGACTTCGCTTAAGGACAAGACTTAAAACTAATATTCTAAAATGCAAAAGCACCAGTTTTCACCAGTGTTACTAGGGTACCTTGGGTTAATTCCATTTATTGTCTCTAGTGTGTTGGTATGGATACCTGAATATCATCACATCGCAACTCAGAGTCTCACAATTTATGCAGCAGTCATCGTAACGTTTATTGGTGGTGTGCATTGGGGAATTGCTATGCAAACTCTTAATGCTATTGATAATGACCATCACAGCGTAAGTACCCAGTTTATATTTAGCATTATACCTTCCTTGGTAGCCTGGATAGCTGTTGTAATGAATCAATCCTATTCATTACTGATCATCGCAATATGCTTCGTCCTATTTTGGTATATAGAAAAAGTCTTCTTTAATAAAACATTAAAAAATTGGTATAGATCGTTAAGAACTAATCTTACTTTCGTTGCAACCATATGTATTGTTATAGGCTGGCTCGGAATATAATAAGGAATATAATAATTAAGAACTAAATTGGAAGTCTGAAAAAGAATGTTAAAAATATGTAATGCCAAGGAAAGATTTATTCCAGATCATTGCATTATAATTCAAACAATTAAATCATGAACGTCTTGCTCAAAAATGAGAATACTCTTACTACTCCTTACAATAATTCCACTAACAAGCTGCTCGGTATTTGGCGTGGGTGATTACGAAGAACCTAATTATACTGTAATTCTTGAAGAAGATAATTTTCAGGTAAGAAAATATACATCAACCTTAGTAGCTCAAACCACCACACTTGGCAACTACAAAGAAACGTCATCACAAGGGTTTGAACGCTTGGCAGGATATATTTTTGGTGAAAATATTGCCAAAGAAAAAATATCTATGACTACTCCAGTACTTCGAGAGAAGCAATCTGAAAAAATTGAAATGACAACCCCTGTGTATCAACAACAAGATGATTCTGAATGGACAATGACTTTTGTCTTACCCTCTAAGTACACATTAGAAACTGCACCAACACCCCTAAATAATAATGTAACCATTAGAGAACTACCTGGCCATAAAGTGGCAACTTTAAGCTTTAGCGGCAAAATGAATGAAGCTTCAATGAATGAACACATAAAGATATTAGAAAATTGGATCAAGGAGAAAGAATTTTCTGTTATCGGTATGGCGTATTCTGCTGCCTATGATCCACCCTGGACCCTGCCGATGTTGAGAAGAAACGAGATACATATTCAAATAAATTAAATGATTATGACAGTTCAAGATATATAGAGGACAACTAGCAATATACAGCCTCTGACCCACCCTTCAGCTAGCACTAAATTTAACCAGATATCTTATAATGAACAAATTTCATCAAGCACATGAATCGCATAATCAGTACATTTTTGAATCCTAGTTTTTGATTTAAATACACCTATACCTAAAAATGTTCGATAGAAATACTGTATTTGTTGATGTTGAAACAACGGGTGGCAATGCAACACGTGATCGAATTACCGAAATCGCAATTATTACGATGCACCAAGGCGAGATTGTTTCTGAATGGAGCACACTCATAAATCCTCTCGCCAACATTCCGTATCATATACAACAGCTAACGGGTATCAATGATGAAATGGTGCGTGATCAACCGCCATTTCATGAGATTTCTAAAGATTTATTTGAAAGATTAAACGGTTGTGTATTCGTGGCACACAACGCTCGATTTGATTATGGCTTTCTAAAAAACGAGTTTAAACGATGCTCAAAATCTTTTCGTGCACCTGTTTTATGTACAGTTAAACTTTCCAGAAAGCTATTTCCTGAACATCGACGACATAATTTAGATAGCATCATGCAGCGCCATGGGTTGCAGTGTTCAGCACGACATCGTGCGATGGGTGATGCAAGAGTATTGTTTGAATTTTTGAATGTACTATATTCAACAGTAGGTTCAGAAGAAGTCAATGAAGTAATTAAAAACTTATTGAAGCGCCCCAGCCTACCACCAGCAATAAAAGAAGAAGATGTAGATAATTTACCGGAAAGTCCTGGTGTATATACATTTTATGACGCGAGTAGCACTCCTATTTACATAGGTAAAAGCGTAAATTTGCGTAGCCGTGTTTTATCACATTTTTCAGGTGATCATCTTACTGCTAAAGATATGAAAATTTGCCAATCCATTGCGAGTATTGGCTATAAGCGAACAGCAGGTGAACTTGGTGCATTATTATTAGAAGCCAAATCGATAAAACAGTTATTGCCAATATTCAATCGACGATTAAGAAAGTACGACAGCCTTACAACCATACAATGGGATCAAAATGATGAAAATTCGATCCCAAAAATAATAACGGCCAATATGATCGACCCAAAGTCAATTGCTAATAACTTTGGATTATTCAAAACAAAGAAAAAAGCCAAAGACACATTGCGAGATTTAGCCAAGAAACATCAGTTATGTGAAAAGAAAATGGGCATTGAAACGGGTCAAGGCGCTTGTTTTGCGTATCAGCTTAATCATTGCAAAGGTGCATGCATAGGGGAAGAACCATTTATTCAACATGCATTACGTATGTTAGAAGCTTTACAACCACTAAAGAATAAGACTTGGCCATTTAAAGGTAGGGTTGGAGTAAAGGAGGTTTCATTTAACTCTAGATGGACAGATATCCATATATTCGAAAATTGGTGCTATTTAGGCACCGCACATGATGAAGAGCAGTTAAAACAATTAAATCTTTTTGAAAATGAAGAAATAATGTTTGATTTAGATACTTACAAAATTTTATTACGCTATTTCAAAGAACGCCCGAAAGCCGAGATCATAGATTTCTAAATAATGCTCAAATTATGCTAATAAAGTATTTATACACTACAGCAATGGTTTTACTCCTGTTAAATCAACAAACACTTGCTTTAGAAGGCATTGAAGAACTTGAGTGGAATAACAGAATCATCCTGATCTACTCGAGTCATGAATCAAGCGAGATAATAGATAGTTTAAATAACTACGACCATGATATTAAAGATAGACACATCTATTGGTTTGTACTTTCACAAAATGTTTTACATAGCAATTATGAAGGCAGATTATCTGAAAAATTGTATAGCGATATTTTAAATATCTACTTTCCTGATAATGAATTTAATATTTTATTAATTGGTAAAGATGGCGAAATAAAAGAAAAACAAAATAAGCTTCACTTAGAGAATATATTTTCGTTAATAGATACAATGCCTATGCGTAAACGTGAAATGCTAGAAAAATAATAAGCTAATCCAAGCTAAATTAAATATTCTCGATAAAAGCTTTTGCATCTTCACGAATAGCAGAAACATTACCTTCATCCATTTTTTTTAACGTGTTATAAATCATCGCTAGACGTTGATTCTTTGAAAGCTTATCTTGATGCTTATCAAGAAAATTCCAATATAAATAATTAAACGGGCATGCTTGACTACCCGTCTTTTCCTTCACATTGTAGTGACATGACTTACAATAGTTAGACATTCTGTTGATATAGGCACCACCCGCAGCATAAGGTTTACTTGCCAAGTACCCTCCATCTGCATATAAAATCATTCCGGTTACATTGGGTAACTCTACCCACTCAAAGGCATCTGCGTACACAATCAGATACCATTCGTTAACTTCCTCAGGGTCAACTCCAATGAGCAATAAGAAGTTACCCAGCACCATCAAACGTTGTATATGATGCGCATAAGCATTCTGCTTAGTTTCGTTAACACATTGTGATAAACAATTTAACTTTGTATCCCCTGTCCAGAATAAATCAGGTAATTTTTTGCTCGCATTAAAATAATTACTTTCCGAGTATTGAGGCATTTTATGCCAATAAATACCACGTACATATTCTCTCCAACCCAATATTTGTCGAATAAAACCTTC
>CAZFEP010000023.1:0-19171 GCA_964517365.1 uncultured Thiotrichales bacterium
TTCATGCTATGTCCTATAAGTTAAGCATCAAAAAAAGAATGAAACCCCTGCACTGAATTCATCAAACTCATCATTTCGATCATCTTCAGATAGAATAATGTAGCGTCGATAATCTCCACGCAAAAAGAATCTTTTAGTTAAGTAATAACGCAAACCAAATCCTAAGTTTGCCAAATCATCTTCTGTCTCGATATTTTGTACTAAAGCGCCTTTGGGTTCGTTTTCAAAACGACCATAGCCAATTGTGAAATGAGGCGTTAAACGCCAATCAGGAAATGGAGTTGAAACTAAATTAATAGCATATATATCTGAACTCGATAATTTACCTGCTACTTTTGAAAGCTGGAATTCAAGTGCAATATTTTTTGTGAATTTATATGCAAGACGGGCTGAAACAATCGGGTCACTATCAAATTCACCAGTAGAAATACCAAACTCCACACGGCGATGAAGATAATCATCGTAGAGAACATCTCTAAAGGATTTTGGTATGCCCGCAACCGTTAAAGTTTGTTCCATTTGTGCACGACTTACCCATCCTTCTACACCACGATCATTTTTAACTTTAAACCAGTCTGTTTTGCGTTTCATGATATCGATCCAGTCATGACGCTTCACTACATGAAAGATTGGATAACCACGCCCTGGACCGGTGTGCAATTCAATATATGGATCTACAATTTTCACACGCTGATATTCTTTTTCTGCGAATGCATTTGAGAACGGAAACATTATTAACAGAATAAATAAAAGCACTGAATATAAGTGAGTTACAAGCGTACTCGTTTCGCACTTATCCGTAATTTGAATTAAAAGTTTCATATGTATTGGTTACAGACCGCAGGTTGCGATCAAAGCTGGAGCCAAAGGGCAATTAGGAATAGTTGCAGTACATGCGGAGCCATCCGTTGGAGCGGCTATTGCTCTCCACTCTGCAATGGTGTTGTAACAAAGATCACCCACATTAAATTGTTTGCCACCACCATGGCCGGCCCCTCCAGTGGCTTTACTTAGTAACAAATCATTATTAAGCGTTCGAGCCTCTACTTGAGGAAAGTTGTTTGCCATTAGCTCTGCTGGTGTAGGAGGGTTGTAGAGGAAGAATCCATCTTGTCCAACAGGTGGGTTATGGCAACCTGCTTGAGAACAAGATGCACCGGTTGCTGTTGGGTTATGCAAGATTGGCTCTACGCACATTTCATATAGATTTATGCATAGACTCACTCCACTGTTTGGAAGTGATTCGTTGGATGTACTGTCACATCCTTGTAAAAATATGATCGGTGCTATTGCGACCAGTAGCACCAGTCGCAATATTGATTGCACGACAAACCTCTGTTTTATTTACTAATTTAGACAGGTTGGATTACTAGCTGCACCCATCGTAAGCCAAGTCAAAATAGTGTCATAGGAGGATCCTGGACCGGTGTCTGAAAATACCGGCTGAGTGGCACTTAATGGATCATTGATATCCACAAGTATTTGCGCATGTGGCAAATTCGGCGCAACTCCATTCGAAATTGGTCGTAAAAGCAGATCATTATTTTGCGGATCGCATAAATTATTGATCATTGCACGGGTTACATTAAAGTCGCCCGTTTGATTGCCCGTTAACACAAAGCGGTTAAACTCATCTGCTTCATCATTTTCGTCTGCAAATTCTTCTGGATCCACTGTAGATTCTCCGCCAAACCCTTTAGGCTGGTGACAAGAAGAGCATTCTGCTTGAAGTATAGGCTGGATTTGATCATTAAATACTTGTCGATCAACCCCTCTACTGGAAACAATCGCATCACGAACAACATATTGACCGTTAACTAATTCATAGGGCTCATTAGTATATTGTGCACCTACATCAACCCAAGTCGAAATAAGCCATTTTTCATCCGGCGTTAACATTGAAGCATGATCAGTAACCCCTAATGCAAGTCCATTACTTGCTCTAAGCTTAGAGTTATAAATTGTTTCAATTAGATGGCTTGTGCGTGAACTGTTTCTTGAACTACCCACACGAACCAATGCAGAACTTCGTGGGAACGAAACTCGTCCACTTTCGCTTACTACAGGTGGAAGCGGTACTCCATTCTCATCCAATCGATATGGACCCACCATAAGATTTGTATACGAGATCACATGACCTCCAGCTCCTGGCACACCACCTTCTAAACTAAGGCCGGCAGAAATTGGATCCGCTAATAAAGCATTACTATGACAACTTACGCATGTATTAGCACCACGATCTCTATCCCATAATGGTTGAATATGTTCAACATAATCAATGCGACCATTTTCTGGGATGGGCGTAACCAAATTATCTAGCGTAAGTTTAAAGTCTGCCTCCAAACCGTTAGACCAATACTCTGTAAAGTCTGCAGTGAATGGGCTTAAGCTTGGTGCAACTTGATTATTTAAACGAGTTCTTGTTTCAGCCATCGTTTCAGCACCGAGTGAATTGGCATGACTGCCTGCAGTAGGCGCAACATTAATTGAGCCTAATGCACGTCTTGGTGAATGACATCCATTACATGTTCGTGTTTCACCAGGACGAACCTGCAACCAGTTAGTATGAGTCTGGAATGCACGACCATCTTTATCTAGAACACTTATAGTAAGTGCTGAATCCGCAGGTACTTTTGCCAATATTGAACCATCAGGTTCAACTGGCACATAACCCAATACCTCTTGCATTTCAAAGTTTGTACGTCCAATCGCACTTCTTGAAATTCCGGGAGGTGTAGGCAATGCACGTGTTACACGTGCGAAATACCCAGGTCTATTTAAATAACTAGCGTTATTTGGGTCTTTCATAGCTTGCAAGTTTGGCACGCCACCATTTTTAGGAATATTTTCACCTAATCCAGGCACCAATACACTATCACCCATAATGTCCAAGAAATCTGTGTGATATACCGAGCGAACACCCAAAACACCCATGCCTTGTCCACCCAAACCATTTGGTTCTGCTACCATATTAAGATCAACAGGTTTATTAGGAATGATTGAAGGGTAATCACTTAAAGCACGTGGAAATAATGGCACTGGGTCTACCAACGCTTTTCCTGGTGTATCTACTTGTACAACACGTGCAACCTCAGAACTGAAATCTAACATCCATAATTGGTATTTAGTTGGGCCAAACACTTGTTTAACCGATCCGTTAAATGGATGTGTTTCAGTAGGGATACCACCAAAGTTTGCATTCGGTGCAATGGCATACGATACGATAGCGCGATTAGTACCATCCCATAACGGCATAGGCGTTGAGTATCGACCACCCGGTGAGAAACTTCCATCAATCGTTACCGCTTGATTATTGAAGTACATATCAACTTGGCCATTACAACCTGCAGGTACACCTGGTGCAGGTTCACAATTTTCCGAGTAGTTTGCAGTGTCAATTGAAATGATGCTTCCACCCTCATTTGTCCCGGACAGTGGCATCAAAGTAGACATAATTCTTCCATTCTTCTGTTCCATTGGATGCAAGTAAGAATTGCCTGGACTAAATGCACCGTATAAAACAAACAAATCAGTCCCGTCTGGATTTACTGTGAAAATTGGGAAATGATTTTTATTCGCTAAATGATCCCAACGACTAAACATAATGCGTCCGTCTTTAAGCACGGTAGGATTACGATCATGACTTTGGTTAAATGATATCTGAGTTATATCTTGTGTAGCTGGGTCCAACACATGTAATTGAAGTGCTGGTTCTCTTTCATATTCGTCTAATGTTTTATGTCTTTCAATATTCTGTTCTTGCAACATCTCTTGCATACGCTTTTGGCGGTTTGAACTGAAAACTATACGTCCATCAGGCAGATAGGCAGGATCTACATCATCACCAAACTCAGCAGCTACCGCATCGGTCATTAATGGAGAATATACTTTTGTAGCAACATCCATTTCCCATAAGCTGAAGGTTTCATCATTTGGCCCGCGCATTGAGAACACTACCTTTGTTGCATCAAAATTTGCAGAAGGATCTGACACATCACCTTGGCCTTGGGTATAACCAGAGGTTATATTCACAGGTAGAATGACAGGTATTGATGCGTCCTTATACATAAGGTCACCACCTGCAGAAAAGGTCACGCCATCGGTAGGATCACCAACAGCATCTAGGTTTCTTTGAGCATATACCAGTGCAAAATCACCATTGACCGTTGTGAAACCGTCAGATGATGTTGATGATCCGGTTTTACAACCTGGCAGTGAAATCACTGCACAACTCATAACAACCATCGCAGCCCAAATATGTGTAAGGTTCCTTCTCATAACCAACTCCGCAAATGTGTATAAAGGTCCGTCTTTATGTAAAAACTCACGTAGATTCAGTCATTAACACCAGAATATTTGAGGTAACAACCAATCTTACGTTATAGCCCTATCTCCTTGATTTAAAAGGACTATATTTGACTGATTATTCGCTGCTTATAGGAAAGAAACCGTGAGACACGTATCAGCGGTTAAAAGAAACAGACAAATGGTATTAATAATTGCCGTTCAGAATTAGAAGAAATATATTCAGTGTGTTAGGTGTGAAGCACATCACATGCCCAGTTTATTTATTGGTGCATTTACTGATTAGTTTGAAGTGGTCTCTGGTTTTAACTGTTCTTGTTCAAGGCCACGCGAGTAATACAATTTACCTTGTTGGTCGACAATAACACCCTCTACACCATCTAGGCTGTCTATCAACTCAAGTCCTTTACTTGCACCCATTACAAATATACTCGTGGATAGAGCATCAGTCGTAGTCGAATCACTTGCAAGTATAGATGCACTTCGCACCTCACTGGCAGAATAACCTGTTGTTGGATGAATAATATGGTGATATTTCTCACCATCTTCAATGAAAAATCGTTCATAATCTCCTGAAGTAGATAAAGCCTCGTCTTGTAGTGGCAGCATCACTATTACTTCTTTCGTATTCTCTGGATCACGAATACCTACCAACCATGCTCTTCCATGCCGGTCTCCCAACAGTCGTGTGTCCCCACCCGCAGAAACTAGCGCATGCTTAATTCCTAAATCATGCAAATGTTGAATAGAACGATCTACCGCAAAACCTTTAGCGATCCCTCCTAAATCAATTTTTACGCCCTTCTTCAGAAAAGATACCGAATTTTGATCTGCATCCAGGATAATATTTCTATAATCAATTAATAGTTTAGCCGCTGCAATTTCTTCTTTAGTAGGTTTTACTTCATTACGATAGTCAAACAAATGACCAACACTTGCGTAGGTTATATCAAACGATCCCTTGGTAAGCTCTGAAAACTCTTGAGATTTAATTAATAATCCAAATAAATCTTGATCAACTTCAACCGGACCTTCATGGGCATATTTATTGATTTTTGATAACTGACTTTGATCAATATAAGGACTCATCAAACGATTAACACGATCCATTTCATCCAACACTTGGTCAATACCCTGCTGACGCACACTTGCATCTTCATGCCAAACCTCAACACGAATAGTAGTGCCCATAATAGCAGCGTCTTCAGTTTGCCATTCCGCATAAACTGGCAATGAACTGCTAATTAGTAAGCATATTATAACTAGTCGAAAAGCTATCAACCTAGAACAAAGAATGTAATCCATATCAAAATTAGAAATTATAAGTTTTTAAGCAGTTAAGTTAGTTTAGACTGTAACAAAGAAATTGGGTTCATATCATAGTTATATTACACGTATAATAGAGCCCAGATGGAAAACAAAACACACTTACCCTACAAGTAACATTTTAAAATAACAGTTTACCAAAACACTATGACTGATACTATTAAACGTGATGCCAGTTGTATGGATGACTTCGATCCTAACTCTATGGATGCTGCATTAGCATTACAATTGATACTTGATCAAATGAATTCATTAGAAACTATCGAGAATGTACCCATTCGTGATGCATTAGGACGCACATTAGCTACAAGTGTTTCTTCTACTATTAACGTACCCGGGCATACTAATTCAGCTATGGATGGTTATGCGATGAATGCTAATGATATACCTGAAGCAGGCACAAAAATATTAAACAACATTGGTACAGCCTGGGCAGGAAGACCTTTTAGTGAGAGAGTAAATCAAGGTGAATGTGTTCGTATAATGACAGGTGCTGCGATGCCCGAAGGTACTGACACGGTAATTATGCAAGAACATGTTGAAAAAGAAGGCGATAACATTCATATCGAACATGTACATCAACCTGGACAAAATGTACGCCAAGCAGGAGAAGATATCCCGGTAGGTGGAACAGTACTAAAGCAAGGCAAATGCCTTACCCCTTCAGATCTGGGCTTACTTGCATCAGTTGGCATTAGTAATATTGATGTAATAAAAAAAATACGCGTGGCTTTCTTCTCTACGGGAGATGAGTTACGACCTGTCGGCAGTACTCTTGAAGTTGGACAAATTTATGATAGTAACCGTTATACACTTTATGGAATGCTAACAAGACTTGGGGTGGAAATCATTGACCTTGGGGTTATCGAAGACAAACAAGAATCTGTCCAAACTGCATTTCAAGAAGCAGCAAATAAAGCTGATGTAGTTATAACATCGGGCGGTGTATCTGTTGGTGATGCAGATTTTGTTAAAGAGACCATAGAAAAAATTGGCAAAGTAAATTTTTGGAAAGTTGCCATGAAACCCGGTCGGCCTCTTGCTTTTGGCAAGATTAAAGACGCTTGGTTTTTTGGTTTGCCAGGCAATCCTGTTTCAGTAATGGTTACTTTCTATATGTTTGTACAACCTGCACTTAAAAAACTTTCAGGTTGCCGATACCAACCTCCCCTTATGATTAATGCCCAATGTAAATCTAAATTACGAAAACGGCCCGGTCGTGTAGAGTATCAACGAGGGATCCTATCTCAAAACGAAAATGAAATAGCGAAATATAATGTTAAAAAAACAGGTGAACAAGGTTCAGGAATTTTACGCTCTATGTCAGACGCTAACTGTTTTATAATTTTGCCAATGGAGTCAAGTGGAATTGAAGAAGATGACCCAGTTCAAGTACTACCCTTTGAAGCTATGATCTAAACTTATCAGTGAGACTCTTCTAACAGGATAGCTTGTTCTAAAAATATAACTTGCATATTTCTCACTAACTTTAACCAGGTGTATTTTTTTCTACCCATCGATGATTAGGTGAGTGGCCAGATGACAACTCACCTTCGCCACCTTTTAATAATTCTTTTTTCCAAAACGGTGCTTTTGCTTTTAAAGCTTCCATAATAAAACGATTTGCATCATAGGATGCTGCACGGTGTTCAGACCAAACAACTACGCAAACAATCGGATCATTGGGGAATATTTGTCCCACTCGATGCATTAATAGAACATCTAAAATATCAAATTTATGAATGGCATCTTCAGCAATTTTTTCTAAATGCTTTTGTGTCATTCCAGGATAATGCTCAAGCGTCATGGCCGTGACCGAATCACCTTCATTAAAATCACGCATCGTACCAACAAATAATGCTGTCGCACCAAACTTGCCCGCCTCAAGAACACTATCTTGATACTCTCTAGCTAGTTGCCACGGATCATACGGTTGATCAAATATTTCTACTTTCATGCCCTAAAACATTGAATAACAATTAATTACAAAATACACTAAATCAAGAAGATTGCTAACCTTAATATAATTATATATGAGTAATAAAGAACGCTCTTTCATATCATTAGATATTGCTGTATTGACTATATCTGATACTCGCACTGAAGCCGATGATAAATCAGGCAAGCTCCTGTCAGCACGTTTGAGCAAAGCAGGTCATAAGCTGCATGAAAAGAAAATTGTAACGGACGATATCTATCAAGTAAGGGCAGCAATATCGGTCTGGATAGCTGAAGCTAAACCCGATGTGGTGATTACTACAGGTGGCACGGGGGTAACAGGTCGCGATGGAACCCCTGAGGCTATTCGACCACTTTTGGATAAAGAAATTACCGGCTTTGGTGAAATGTTCCGTGTGTTGTCATATGAAACGATTCAAACATCCACATTGCAATCACGTGCTTTTGCTGGTGTCGCTAATCGAACTTATCTTTTTTGTTTGCCTGGTTCTGCCGGAGCTTGTGCTGAAGCATGGGATAAATTAATTTCACACCAGTTAGATTACCGCAATCAACCTTGTAACCTTGTGGAGCTAATGCCTAGATTAAAAGAATAAATATTTCTACTTTATATTCTTTCTTTTGCTTGCCATTCATTGGTTAATGGCATTTTCAATCAAGAATTCCATTTCTTCAAACTCTTGCATGCCACGCATAACTTTATCGTTGATAAAAAAAGTGGGTGTAACAGAAACATCGTGATTAAATATGGCTTCTTCTTTAGCATTCTTAACATTTTGCAACTGTTCAGGATCGTTTAGACATATAGCAAAAGATTCAGTATCCATGCCGAGCGATACAGCAATCTTAATAATTGAAAGATTAATATTTTCCGATTGTGACCAATCTCCAACAGAATGATATAGCGCGTTATGCAACTTATATTTATATTTTGAATCTGCACATTGGGTTGCTACGGCTGCCTGCATTGCTGCAGAGTCAATAGGAAACTCTTGATATATATAACGCACCTTACCGGTTTCAATATAAAATGACTGTATTAAAGGTAAGACCTCTTTATGAAAACGAACACAGTAACCACATGTATATGAACCATATTCTGTAATGGTAACGGGTGCCTCAATATTACCAAACTCGATTTCTGCATGAACTGTGCATAAAAACAATGACATTACTAATATGCACCTAACTAAGACACTGGTGATGAGTTGTAATTTCATATAAAGACCCTTAACTATCTCGGGAACCAAGCAGGAGCCAACATCAGCCACCTATATAAGACATCTCTACTTTTGGAAGTAATGTTGTTTCAGATGTGCGCAATTCAGAATATTGATCTTCACGTTTTTTCCATATCGCACTGACCACATCTTTAATATGTTCATCATTTGCACCTTGGCGAATCAAGTGACGTAAATCCTTACCTTCTACTGCAAACAAACAGGTATACAACTTTCCTTCAGCAGACAGTCTCGCACGCGTGCAACTTTGACAAAATGGTTGTGTTACCGATGAAATGACACCTACTTCGCCGCCGCCATCTTTATAACGCCATCGTTTTGCGACTTCGCCTTTATAATTTGCATTCGCGGGCTCGATAGGTAGCTCTTGATTAACTTCATTAACGATTTCTTTAGCTGAAAAAACATCATTCATCTGCCAATGATTAGTACTCCCAACATCCATAAACTCTATAAATCGCAATATTTTTCCACTGTTATGGAAATATTTTGCCATAGGTAAGATCGCGTGTTCATTTACGCCTTTTTTTACCACCATGTTTACTTTAACAGGTGAAAGACCCACCGAATCCGCCACCTCAATTGCATTGAGCACTTTATCAACATCAAAAGAAACATCACTTATAGATTTAAAGGTTTCATTATCAAGTGCATCTAAACTAACTGTAATGCGTTGTAATCCTGCATCTTTTAATTGTTGCGCCATATTTCGTGTTAGCAACACACCATTGGTAGTTAAACTAATATCTTCTATGCCATTTATTTTAGTTAACTGCTCAATCAAGACTGGAATATTTTTTCGTAGTAAGGGCTCACCACCTGTTAAGCGAATTTTTTTTACTCCACAGTCAGCGAATACTTTAGAGATTCGTGTTATTTCTTCAAAACTAAGCAAGTCATCTCTGCGCAAAAATTCATAACTAGAATTAAATACTTCTTTTGGCATGCAATACGTACAACGAAAGTTACATCGATCAGTAACGGATATTCTTAGATCACGAATTGGACGTGATAAAGTATCTGTAATATGCGTATTTTTATCCATAACTCAGTAATAAATTTTGTGTTTCTATCTTAACGAATATCAATTTTATAAGTAATATCAAAGTATTAGACTGAAGAGATAGGAAAGTGACTAAATCCAAGGGTATTTGGCTAATTTTAGGTCCCACTCTGGCTTTACTGGTGTACTGGCTACTGCCTGATCATTATATAGCCAATAATGGTGCCACGACCTTATTCCCGCATACCGCAAAAGCTACATTGGCACTTTTAGTTTGGATGGCAGTTTGGTGGTTAGCCGAAGCCACTCATATAACGGTTACTGCACTTTTACCAATAGCCTTATTTCCATTATTTGATGTTGCCACCATTAAAGAAGCAACTGCACCCTATGCTTCACACATTATCTTTTTATTTTTAGGCGGCTTCATTATTGCTATTGCAATTCAACGCTGGCATTTGGACAAACGTATTGCACTAGGCATCCTCACTCGAATTGGAAATTCGCCTTCACGAATTGTAGGTGGCTTCATGATAGCGACAGCCTTTTTAAGTGCTTTTATTTCGAACACTGCTACTACCGCAATGATGTTACCTATAGGGTTAAGTGTTATTGCATTACTAACCTCTAAAAATTCTCATCAAAATGCTTTTGCAACGTGCATTATGCTAAGCATAGCGTATGCAGCAAATATAGGTGGCATTGCAACCATTATTGGGACTGCACCAAATTTATTTGTTGCCTCTTTTATTAAAGATGCGATCCATTCACCTTTTCAACAGGACATAGGCTTTCTTCAGTGGGCCAAGATAGGCACACCGGTCGCTTTAATTTTATTACCTATTACGTGGTGGTTATTAACAAAAATTATTTATAAAGTTGATAAAGTAAACCTGCAACACTCTTCAACATCACTCATTGAACAGAATCACTCACTGGGCGAAATGAGTTATGAAGAAAAGTCCGTTAGCGTAATTTTCATCTTAACGATTACACTTTGGTTAAGTCGCTCACTTTTACAAGATATAAATATAGAGATCAGCGGCGAAACCTATCGTCCATTATCTGGCCTAACAGACGCTAGTATTGCTATTTTTTCAGCAATCTTATTATTCCTCATTCCAAGCAAGTCCACAAAGTCACCCAATAGTGACTTTTTATTAGAGTGGAAGGATTTGATAGATTTGCCCTGGGGTATCTTAATTTTGCTGGGCGGAGGATTAAGCTTAGCAGCAGCCGTACAAGCAAATGGAGTGACTGAATTTATCGGCACTTACGCGACTGCATTAACTTTTATGCCACCTTTTTTTATATTATTAATAATAATCACTGCAGTGGTCTTTCTAACAGAGTTAACTTCTAATACTGCTACTACCGCAACACTCGTACCTGTCCTCGCTGCTATTGCACCTTCCTTAAACATACACCCTTATGCATTAATCATCCCTGCTGCAATTGCAGCAAGCTGTGCGTTCATGCTACCTATAGCAACACCACCTAATGCAATTGTGTTTGGATCTGGTCATATTAAAATGAATGAAATGAGAAAATCTGGGTTTTGGCTGAACTTACTATGTATTTTATTGATTAGTTCACTCGCTTACTTTTTTAGTTCATATATGATTAACCACCTAACTAACTAGTTTTTCAATCTACGCCATACTTTTCAGACTGTTTATATTTTTCCTCAACGCCTATTAATTTATTAAATTCCTCAAAATTAAGTAGATTTTTCTCCATTCCTAATGTTGTACCATCCTTATTAAGTTTTTTATAAAAGTCTTGCATAGCTTTTCCTGCGGCATACAAACCCGTAAGCGGATAAAGTATTAATTGAAACCCTAAGGCTGCTAACTCATCTTTTTCAAGCACAGGTGTTTTACCTCCTTCAATCATATTAGCAACATTTGGGTGAGGCGATTCTTGACCGATTCTTTTTAATTGTTCCAAAGACCCTGGAGCCTCCACAAAACTTGCATTAGCACCTAATTCACGCGCTGCTTTTACTCTGGCAATGGCCTCATCCAAGCCCAGTACTGCTTCGGCATCAGTTCTGGCTACGATAAAAAAATCAGCATCGCCACGCGCATCCACTGCGGCCTGTATTTTGTATAGGTACTCATCTCTATCAATCACTTTTTTATTACGCATATGACCACATTTTTTAGGCCATACTTGATCTTCAAGAAAACACCCTTTTGCACCTGCATCTATTAATTGCGTAACAGTACGATGAACATTCAAAGGATTTCCATAGCCTGTATCTGCATCTACAATAATAGGTATAGAAACACTATTGCAAATCGCACGCGCACGATCGACCACCTCTGTTTGAGTTAATAAACCAAAATCTGGTTCGCCAATGGTGGCTGCGGCTAACGAATATCCAGATATAAATCCCATAGGGAATCCTACTTGCTCAGCAATTTTTGCAGATAAGGTGTCGTATATACCCGGAAAAGCTAATGCACCCACTTGATTTAAAATATTTTGAATACTATTGTTTGTCATAACTTGACCCCACTGTTATACCTATCGGCAGAAGTGTTAGATTGAACTAAATTATTAACCAAGAATCTAAATTATTAGTACATAATCTCTTTTTTTATCATAAAGAATGAGTGACAAAAGTATACCGAAAATTCAAGCCACAAATATGAGCTCTTTTATATGAAACGTTTTTTACATTTAGCATCTATAACACTAATATTATTAGCCAGTAGCTTTGCAAACGCATCTGACTGGACTGAAGTACGCACCCTTGAAGGCAACTTTACGACTTTGTCGCAACACTTTGAAAAAGACAAATGGACTCTAGTCATGCTCTGGACTACTGATTGTGGTATTTGTCAGCGCGAGTATCCAATAATGTCCGAATTTCATGATAAACATAAAGATATCGACGCCAAAGTAATCGGTGTGTCATTAGATGGTTACTCTAAGCTTGAAACCATAACAGAACATATTAATGAAATGCCAATGAGCTTTGATAATTTAATAGGTGAAATAACGGTAGTAGCATTTAACTACGAAGCTGCAACAGAGGAATCATTACGTGGCACACCCACTTTTTTGATGTTTAATCCTGACGGTGAGCTAGTTGGACACAACCCCGGGCCCGTCAAGCCTGAAGCTCTTGAAAAATTTATTTCCAGAAAATAATCATTCCTTTAATTTTTATCTAACGCATACTTCGCTAAGACTTCGAACTCTACATATTCTAGTACCGAACTATGCGTTGCCTGTAAATAAATATTTGGCGCTTTATTTTCTTCCAGTGCTTCAATCCATCGTTGCACACACAGACACCATTTATCCCCGGGTTTTAATCCAGGAAACTCCGCCTCTGGATAAGGTGTTGTCAAGTCATTACCTTTAGCTTTGGAAAACTCTAAGAATTCTTTAGTAACATTTGCACAAACAGTATGCATGCCTACGTCATTCTCATCTGTTTCGCAGCGCCCATTACGGTAATAGCCAGTTAATAGTTCATCACAACAACTTAATAGGTCTCCACCTAATACATTTTTTTGCATAGCTTATTCCATGAACAATATATTATTACTGCTGATTATAATTTAGAAAAAAATAACACTTTTTGTTGTGCGAAGGCTATACCACATAAAATCATAAGTAACGCCACAATAGCATTCAGCCCAACGGTTTCATTTAAAAATAAAATACCAATCATTACGGCCCAAACAGGTATTAAATAGTTAATTTGCGATAAAAATGATGGACCCACTCTAGCAATTACTGCAAAATAAATGATGGTCGCCAACGCCGTTGGAAAAACACCTAGCATTACCAATGACATAAACTCCGCACTGAAAATTGTAAATTGCCAGTTTTGATCTACCATAAATACCGAAGGCATAAACATAGTAGGCATAATCATAGCTGGCAACATAATAATGCTAGCAAACGTCATAACCACAGCTGATAAAGCAACAAAGCTTTCATCAGGTAACTTTTTTGCAATAATAGTATTAATGGCATAGCTTACTGCACCCGCTAGTATCGCTAACATTGCAAATAACCGATCTATATCTGCATCAAAATTTGCTAAAGCTGAAGGACCAAATAACACCAAAATCCCTATAAACCCTAACACGAATCCTATTACACGATTAGGCGTTAACTGTTCTCCAGAAACAAAAAAATGGGCTAATACAAGCGTTGTTAACGGCATAATGGCCATTAAAATTCCTGCAATACTACTGTCGACTGTTTGCTGCCCCCAACTGATTAAATAAAAAGGCAAACTACAACCAAAAAAGCCTAGGGAGGCTAATAGTATCCAATGATTCTTTATAAATGAAAACGAATTCCTTCGAACTATTGATATAAATAATAGCACTAAAGCAGCTATTATTATCCGTCCTCCAGCTACAATTGCGGGAGGGTATTCCTGAACTGATATTTTTGTAAGCATGAACGCACTACCAAACAAGATGACCAAAGCAATCATACCCAGCCAGTCAGCTGGTTTCGCGTTATACATTAAGGGCTACACTTTATTAATATCGAACCAACACATCGTAGCTTAGTTTTGTCTTACCTTCAGCTGGAACTTTAACTTTCCATTCTGCAGTACCGGCGGCTACTTTTTCATGCTCATGACTTTCGCGTTGCATTTTCCAATCTCCTGGTATTGGCTCATGAATGACGACCTCTACCTCTTCTTGTTTGGCATTTTTTATCAAAATCTCAAAACTAGCCGTATAGGCTTGGCTATACTTACCGATTGCAGTCGCTTTTTTGAAGTTGGTTTGTTTTTTATCTGCGGTAACATCAAACGCATCGCCTAATTTAAGTCTTATTTCTTCATTTTTAGGTGTGTGATCAATTTTATCTTCGCCAATAAATTGAGCATTTCCAGACTTATCATTTTTATAAACCCTAACAATACCTTTAGGTAATGGCATGCCCAAGTTTGATGCTTCTTTGTTTTCAAATTCTACAAACACACCAACTTTAAGTTTTTTACCAATTACACCATGCGAACCACGATAATAATAATTCTGTCCTTTTAATAAAAATTCTTTTTTAACCGGTATCTTAGTTACACTCAACAAAGATACCTGCTTGGTTTGATTATTAGATATTGTAGTGGGACGTTGCAATGTATAAAGATGATATTCAAACAAACCTTCCTCAGCCATCGCTGGTGCAGCAGCTCCTACGCTTGATTTAGACATCAGCATATCTCTGCGACGTGGCTGCATTTCTTGACGCACCTGATTAACATCACCTGCTACTAATTGAAGTTTTGCATTTTTATATGTAGCCCCGCTTTGATTTGTAAGCGTAACCCAACCCGTTAAATCTACATGTTCATCGGATTCATCAAGCTCTGCCACATAATCAGCTTTCCAGCCCAATCCAGCTGTTAAATAGCTAAGTTGCAAAGCTTGCTTTTTACTTGTGCTGTTTTCCAAAGAAAGCACTAACGTAGGTCGATCACGCAAGTTAGCCGGTACCTCGTCGTATATGATGCGGCCAGGATATCCAGTTTCAATTCGATTACCTACCTTTAAAATTACACCATTATTAACACTCAACACTTCTGCTTCTTCCGTTCTTTCTTCACCTGTAGTTGGATGCACCCTAACTACTCTTACCTTCTTACCTACATATTTTTCTAATAGCTTTTGTGGTGTTAACAGATCAAAATCAAAGTTTTGTTCAATTAATTGAAACCCTTCTGGATAATCTATGCTACGCAATAAAGCGGTCTCTGGACGCATCTTCGCACTTACTTCACGAAAAGCGAGTCGGTTAAAACCATCTTTTAACTTTATTGACCTTAGATCTTTAACTAATGCAAGCTGATCATTATAAATTGTGACAGCAACTTCTTGCTGGTCTTCTAAGGTACTTCGTATTTCATCTTCTGCTACAACATTATTTGCAATAAAGAAAAAAAATGCTGCTGATATTAAAAATGATACTTTTTTCATAATATTTCCTTTATTAGACTAATATCGAATTAGCACTTCATACGTTAAGCTAGCTTGACCTTCTGCAGGGACCTTGATTTTCCATTCAGCTGTGCCTGAAGCCACTTTCTCATGTTGTTGGCTTTCTTGCTTGATTTTCCAATCCCCGGGTATTGGCTCTTGTACGACTACTTCTACTGCTTCAGTTTTAGCATTTTTAAGGTCAATTTGAAAACTTGCTTTATAAGCATAGTTATATTTACCGATAGCATGTGCCTTTTTAAAGCTCACTTGCTTCTTATCTGCAGTAACATCAAATGCGTCACCCAGCTTTAAACGCACCTCTTCATTTTTGGGTGTATGGTCAATTCTATCTTCACCGACAAATTGAGCATTCCCAGTGTTATCGTTCTTATAAACCCTTACCACACCTTTTGGTAACGGCATCCCTAAGTTTGACACCTTATCATTATTGAACTCTACGAATACGCCTACTTTAAGCTTTTGACCAATAGAACCATACGAGCTTTGATAGTAATAATTTTGCCCTTTTAATAAAAACTCTTTCTTAACCGGTATTTTTGTAGCGCTTAGTAATGAAACTTGCTTAGTTTGATTTTCTGCAATTGTAGTAGGTCGTTGCAATGTATAAAGATGATATTCAAATAATGCTTCTTCAACCATAGCTGAAGCATCAGCCATAGATTCTTCTACCAACTTTTCAAATTTTTCTTTGACTTGTTTATATTCATTTTCAACACGATTTACATCACCCGCCACTAGCTGGAGTTTTGCATTTTTATAGGTAGCACCACTTTGGTTGCTTAAGGTAACCCACCCCGTCAAATCAACAAACTGATCAGATTCATCAAGCTCTGCAACATAATCAGCTTTCCATGATAAACCACCCGTTAAATAACTAAGTTGTAACTGTTGTGGTGTAGAGGTAGCACTATTGAGCTGCATGACCAATGTAGGTCTGTCACGCAAATTACCAGGAACTTCATCAAACACAATGCGACCAGGCACCCCCGTTTCAATCCGATCACCTACTTTCAGCACGACTCCATTATTCACACTGAGCACAATCGCATCTAATAGCTTTTCCTTGCCGGTTATTGGATGTGTTTTTACAAGCCTTACCTTTTTGCCTACATATTTCTCTAGTAACTTCTGCGGCGTTAACAAGTCAAAATCGAAATTTTGCTCAATCAGGCGAAAACCTTCTGGATAGTCCAAACTTCTTAATAATGCTGTTTCAGGACGCATTTGTGCACTCACTTCACGAAAAGCGAGTTTATTAAATCCACTTTCTAAGCGAATTTTACGAAGATCTTTAACCAAGGCTAACTGATCGTTGTAGATGGTTACCGCAACCTCAGATTGATCTTGTATAGTACTCTTTACTTCATCATTTACTGAAGCGACACCAGTTTGCCCTACAGTTAAAAATATGAGCATACTTATGATCAATACAGGCACAGATTTGAGTCGATTGATAGGTAATTTCACAGATAATCCTTTAATTTTGCTAGATATATATACTTAAACGATCGAAACAGGTTTTTGGGTTAATATTATTATTAATTTATAAATCACAATACCCGTATCATTAAACTGAATCTCTGGTTATAACGCTAATCGCACTTTCATTATCCAATAGCTATTAATATATCTTCATGAATCAGATCCTAATAATTATTGGTGTAATAGGAATTTTATTATTCTTTCGCTGGATTCGTAAACAACCCAGAAAAAGACAAATACAAGGCATTCTTGCACTGGTTGCCATTATCTTAATTGGGCTTGCTCTAACTGGAAGACTTCATCCATTGTTTGCTGTCATTGCTGCAGCAGCCGCTTCCTTACAAAAGTTTACTGGTTTATTGCGTTTTTTACCTTTGTTCAAAAATTTATTTGCAGATAAACCTACTCAACAATCTGAAAATAACAGCAGTGCTGAGCAAACAAACCTAAATACCAAAATGAATGAAGAAGAAGCATTAAAGATTTTAGGTGTTACCCGTCACGCCACAGAAGACGAAATCATTGAAGCACATCGAAAATTGATTCAAAAGTTACACCCGGACCGTGGAGGAAATGATTTCTTAGCCTCAAAAATCAATCAAGCAAAAGATTACTTGTTGGACAAAGCTGCCTAGATAATATGTTCTGGAAAAAACAATGGAAAAAAATCCTAGGAAAAGATGGCAAGGAGCAGTACAAGATCCCCGCCTACAGCAAAGATGGTGGACACATAAAGTCTCTAGAACGCCAAGGCGGTCTTACTACTAGTGCGTCGTACGGTGGCATGGGTGTTCGGGAACTCCAACTTCGCATGGAAATTCTTATAGACCAGGCACTTTCTAGTCGACGCAGCGTTTTTGAACCAGCAAAAGAACTCGCAGTATTTGCAAAAGTGGATCAAGATCGATTCTTAAATTCAGTAGATTCACTTTGCAACACCAGTGTCGAATTGGCCTTTAATTTTTGTCAATTCGCTCCTAAAAGTCTACAACTGGTTGACGAAGAGCATTGGAATGAATGGGTAAATAATGTACTAACTATTCATAATGAAAATGGCCTCGACGCTAGTATCAATACCATGAAAAACGTCGATAACTATGTTGAATCGTTAAATCATGCACCCAGCACAGTCACCATTGACGAAGTATCACGTATTTTAGAAAGCTTTGTAGTAGGTCTTAGCGGCAGACATTTAAGCATCGAAGTTGATGAAGCCTTTTATACCGACACGGAGTCGATCCGCTTGCCAGAAATATCATCACAATTTAATAAACGTGCAGATAATTTCACACTCTATAAAGCGATGGCTGTGCATCAATGGGCACAGACATGGTATGGAACCTGGCGCATGAATGTAGATACATTAGTTAAAATGTATAAAGACCCTAATCGCGCACTATCTCTATTTCATAAGTTAGAAACGATTCGACTTGATGCACGTATTAAAGATGAATTGCCTGGTATATCACGCGCTATGCATGATTTAAACGAACAATATGGCAATACAGATGATTACTCTACACTTTCTAAAAACTGGCACCTAGCCATTGAGAAACTAAAACTACCCGATACAACCGTGCAAGACACAATGTTCTTTTTAGACACAGTGTATACAGACAAACAGGCTCCTGCTGATAAATTTTACCAAGGTTCAATGAATCCTCGCGAAACACAAAAAATTATAAACGCCCGAATACAAAAAGAAAAAGATAGCCTGACTGAGAAACTTAATTCTTTACAACAAGAATTAGATGAAAATCAACAAAACAATGACATCCCTAATAATGGCGTAATTAATGATTCAACCAGCGAAGAAAGTAATGGCGAGTTTTCAGTTGATGAGATTGATGATGAGAATATGCCAGATG
>CAZFEP010000023.1:19271-23147 GCA_964517365.1 uncultured Thiotrichales bacterium
GAAGATGATAAACGCATTAAACGCCAGCCATTTGGAGACGATATTGACTTGGATGCAGTAATAGAGGCTTACGCAGAAACAAAGATGGGTATCGAAGCTTCACAAAACTTATTCACCAAATCTCGCAAAACTGAACGCAACATTGCAGTGATGTTCATGATTGATATGAGTGGTTCTACCGCAGGTTGGATCAATGAGATGGAACGTGAAGCATTAGTGTTGTTATGCGAATCACTTAAAATTCTCGGTGACCGATATGCCATATATGGCTTTTCGGGTGTTACCCATCAACGATGCGATCTATACAAAGTAAAAGAATTTGATGAAGAGTATAACGACGAGATCAAAGCACGCATCAGTGGAATAGAACCGCAAGATTACACGCGCATGGGTGCAGCAATACGACACCTCACAACGCGGCTACACCAGATTGAAGCGCGTACCAAACTTCTCATTACACTTTCTGACGGTCGACCTGATGACCAAGATGGCTATCGCGGCCCTTATGGCATTGAAGACACTAGACGCGCACTCATAGAAGCTAAATTTTTAGGCATCCACCCTTTCTGTATTACCATCGATAACGAAGCTATGGATTACTTGCAACATATGTATGGTGCAGTAAATTTTGCAGTGATCGATCATGTAGACAAACTGCCGTATAAAGTCTCTGATATTTATAGACGAATTACCATTTAACAAACTCACAGTCCATATGAAAAACAGTAAGCGACTTGGTGCCGTACAGAGCCCTATTATCCCGTTTATAGGTGAACTCACTCGTAATAATCCCGGCACAATCTCTTTTGGGCAAGGAATAGCATTTTATGGGCCACCTCAAAAAGCGTTTGATCAGGTTCAGAAATGTTTATCGGATCAATCTATTAATAAGTATGGTCCCGTAGAAGGTATACCCGAATTACAACTGGCGTTAATAAAAAAATTAAAGGAAGTTAATGGCATCGAAATAGATTCGGGCAATGCTGTAATTGTTACCGCGGGGTCTAATATGGCCTTCAATACAGCTATTTTAGCGATCACTGACCCGGGGGATGAAGTAATACTCCCGCTTCCCTATTATTTCAATCACGAAATGTCTTTGACAATGGAGCGTTGCAAACCTGTTTTAGTCCAGACTAAAGAATCATTTCACTTAAATATTGAAAAAATAAAATCAGCGATTACAGATAACACAAAAGCTATAGTAACCATTAGCCCAAATAATCCAAGTGGTGCGGTATATAGCAAAGAAGAATTAATAGAAATTAATAACTTATGTGTTGCAAACAATATCTATCATATCAGTGATGAAGCATATGAAGATTTTTACTACCAACAGCATCAGCATTTTTCAAGCGCATCACACCATGATGCACAACAACATACCATCTCATTATTTTCATTTTCAAAAGGTTATGGGTTTGCAGGCTGGCGTATTGGGTACATGGTAATTCCAGAACATTTGATTTCTGCGGTTAAGAAAATACAAGACACTGTACTTATTTCACCACCCATTATTTCACAACATGCAGCAGTAGGTGCGTTAAGGGCTAACCCTGAATATCTGTTATCTAATAGATCAGAAATGAACATTAAACGAGAATTAGTGTTAAGCAAACTAAACAATTTGAGTTGCTTAAAAACAGAACCTACCTCGGAAGGTGCTTTTTATACGTTATTAAATATCGATTCTAAACAAGATGACATGCAACTTGTAAAAACACTGATTGAAAAAAATCGTATTGCCTGTATACCGGGTTCTGCTTTCGGCTTAAAAACAGGATGTTATATTCGCCTTTCTTATGGTGCTCTTGGCAACCAAGAGATTGAGGAAGGCCTTGATAGACTCATAAAGGGTTTGTCTTTCTAGGCTGAAACACGATAGCCTATTCATTTATGTGAGTTTAAAGGAATGCTTTGAGTGACCTCTCCGCTTAGCAAAAATATTCGTGGCGATATATATGGCGGTATAACTGCCGCAGTAATTGCACTACCCTTAGCATTAGCATTTGGTGTTGCATCGGGCGCAGGCCCTATTGCAGGTATTTATGGTGCTATCTTCGTAGGCCTGTTCGCCGCCCTGTTTGGAGGAACACCTACTCAAATCTCCGGGCCCACTGGCCCTATGACTGTAGTGATGGCTGCTACGTTCACTCAGTACACTTCATATGATCCAGTAATGGGCCCTGCATTAGCTTTTACGGTTGTAATGATGGGAGGACTTTTTCAAATTCTATTCGGTGTACTCAAGCTAGGAAAGTACATTGCATTGGTACCCTTCCCTGTTATTTCAGGCTTCATGACGGGTATAGGAGTTATAATAATTATTTTGCAGCTTCCTGCAATTTTTGGCTACGCAACACCTTCGGGTGGAATCATTGCCTCTTTAAAAGCATTGCCACAATTTATTCAAAGCCCTGTTAATCAAGCTATGATTCTCGGTGCAATTTCTTTAGTTATCGTTTCTTTTTTACCTAAAAATATTAACCGAATTATTCCATCACCTTTGCTAGCGTTGATATGTGGCACGTTAATATTTATATTTTTATTTCCTGAAAAAATTGCGACCACATTAGGCAATATCCCGTCAGGATTCCCGGCCATACAAAAGCCGACTTTTGAAACTGCGCTTATAATTGACATGATTAAATCTGCAATAGTGTTAGCAGTACTAGGGGCTATTGACTCACTGTTAACTTCACTTGTTGCAGACAATTTAACACGCACACATCATGATTCTAATAAAGAACTTATAGGACAAGGTATTGGTAATACCTTTGCTGGTATTTTTGGTGGCTTACCGGGCGCAGGGGCAACCATGCGCACAGTGGTTAATATCAAGGCAGGTGGTCAAACTAAAATATCAGGAATCATACATGCAGTTATTCTATTAATTATCGTGTTAGGAGCAGGTGCCTATGCAGAAGAAATTCCGCATGCAGTGCTGGCAGGAATACTTATCAAAGTAGGAATTGATATAATTGATTGGGACTTTTTAAAACATCTTAAACATGTCCCAAGAACCTCTGCATTTTTGATGTTTACTGTATTAATCATAACTGTTTTTATAGACTTAATTACAGCAGTTGTAGTTGGAGTTGTATCGGCTAGTTTAATATTGGTTAACCGATTGTCTGACCTGCAATCAAAAAGCATAAAAATTATTACACAACCAGATGATGAAGTACCTTTATCGATTGAAGAAAACAAAATACTTCAACGAGCTAACGGCCACATTCTTTTATACCACTTAAGCGGCCCTCTTAGTTTTGGCGCAGCTAAAGACATGTCAAAACAACTGGCGACATATAATAAATATGATGTGTTAATTTTAGATTTTACAGCAGTGCCACTGATAGACTACACAACCTCAAAAACTATTCACGACATGGTCGGTGATGCAAATAATACGAATAGAACTGTTTTCATGGTGGGCATGACAGGCCAAGTTGCTATACTTTTAAACAAATTAGGCATTTTAGATTTAGTAAAACAGGAACATCAAGAAAACTCACGTCTTACCGCATTGCAAAATGCAGCCAAGTTAATTTCTTAACTATTATCGGCCTTTAAAAATAGACCCCATAATTCCACGAATAATGGATTGACCTATACGTGAAGTGACTACTTTTGTTGCGCTCTTTACGACTGTTTGAGTGGTTGTTTCTCTAGTCGTGCGTTTTTTACGTGAAGACTTTGTAGTTTTAGACTTATTCGCCTTGTATTCGCGCTCTTTTCAGCATTAAAAATACAATAATTTTAGGATTTGACTGGCACTTTGTAAATTGATGTAAATATAACTAATACATATATCAATTTATTATTAATTGCATCAGTATGAGTAAACTAAATCTATATATACACACATCATGCTAA
>CAZFEP010000024.1:0-23016 GCA_964517365.1 uncultured Thiotrichales bacterium
TGCAGTGTTACACCTATAGATCAAGCATCTTCACTAAGGAATATGAATGCTATTGATGGAATTAATGTGTTAGCGGTTACTGGCGGCAAAGGAGGCGTAGGAAAAACGAATATAGCTATAAATCTTGCAGTGGCCCTTGCAGATCTTAAGAGAAAAGTGATGCTATTAGATGCTGATTTTGGTTTATCAAATATTGACGTAATGCTTGGGATGCGAGCCAAGAAGAATTTATTTCACGTTCTCAAGAATGAATGCGGAATCGAAGATATTGTGCTCAATGGCCCGCAAGGAATTCAGATTATACCTGCAGCTTCAGGTATAAAAGAAATGGCTAACTTAAGTGCTCGTGAACATATGGGTATTATTGATTCAATCAGCCAGTTTAATCCGTCACTAGATTACTTCATTATCGATACAGCGCCTGGTATTAGTGAAAATGTTTCACTTTTTACGCAATTAGCAAACAACATAATAATAGTCGTATGTGATGAACCAGCATCCATGGCTGATGCATATGCACTAATAAAAGTATTAAGTAAGAAGGGTGTAAAACAAAAATTTCAAATTATCACAAATATGGTTGAATCAAGCGCACATGGTCAACGATTATTTGCACAACTAGAAAAAGTATCTAATCACTTTTTGGAGGCATCGTTAGAATATTGTGGGTATATTCCTAATGATAATTTTGTAAAAAAAGCAATTAAGAAACAACAATCAGTACTAGAGGCTTATCCAACAAGTCGATCTTCATTAGGTTTCATTCGATTAGCAAGACATATAAGTAGTTTACCTATTGAAGTAAATGCCAGTGGGTCAGTTGAACTATTTCTTGAACGTCAATTGTCTAACCAATAATAAAATCAAATATATTATGAATGATGTAGCCACAGCAAGTTATACCGAAGTACAAAGTCTTGATATAGAAGGTATTGTTACACAACATGCGTCTTTGGTAAAAAGAATTGCTTATCACCTTAAAGGACGACTGCCTGATACTGTATTAGTAGATGATTTAATTCAATCTGGAATGGTTGGACTGTTAGAAGCTGCAAGAAACTTCAATCCAACGCAAGGTGCAAGTTTTGAAACCTATGCAGGAATAAGAATCAGAGGTGCAATGTTAGACGAGATTAGACGTGGCGACTGGACTCCAAGGTCAGTGCATCGTAAGTCTAGAGACATGATGGAAGCTATTCGTAAAGTAGAAAATCGCACATTATCCAGTGCAACAGATACTGAAATTGCCCAGGAAATGGGTGTCGAGCTTAATGAATATAATAAAATTTTACGTGATTCATCAGTAGCGCAAATATTTAGTATTGATGAAAGTGAAGATTCAACAGACTATAAGATGGAAATGAGTTCTGATTCAGATCCTGATAAAGAGTATATAGATGAAAAATTTCATTCAGAATTAACTTCTACTATCAATCAATTACCAGAGAGAGAAAGACTAGTAATGTCACTATATTATGAAGAAGAAATGAATTTGCGTGAAATAGGAGCTCTTTTGGAAGTAAGCGAATCACGTGTATGTCAGATTCATGGAAAAGCATTAGTAATGCTGCGTGCAAGATTGAGTGAATGGCTAGAAAATAAGAATTAGTAATAAAAAAAGGACTACATTAATTTACATAAGGGACTATTTGGAATAACTAATGATCTAAGAGTTTTGAAATGGTTGAAAGTAACAAAATTGGTTCTTTATCTAGAACTTGGCCAGTACTGCCAACAAAGAAAGATCGGCCTGATCAAAATAATCAACACAGAAAAAAGAAAGATGATAAGCCTGAGTCTAATGATGAGCATAGAGACCCTGGTGACACAATAATTGATGAATATGTATGATCAAATCTGAGGAAGTTATGGAAATTAATAGTTTTAATTATAATTACATCAAGAGTATTTTTGATGAAATGACATTAGTGGTTGGAGCTAGTTATGAACAATCTATATTTCTATTTTCAATGTTAATTGTACTGGTGTCGATGTATGTGTTAAGTAGGAAAATTATCAGGTTAGAAAAAACGCAAGTTAATGAAATAGATGACATTACTGGATTTAATCGATTAATTGATGAAGAGTTAGGAATGCTCAAGCAGGGCCAAAATGAACTTAATAAAGTTCTTGAAAATACAGGTAACCATGGCATTTCTGAGAAGCCTTCAAGCGATGAAGGAAAGTTATTTAATAACGCACCTTACACTCAAGCTGTTCAATTAGCGCGACGTGGTTATGCTAGAGAAGATATAATTTCACTTTGTTCACTTACTGAATCAGAAGCTGAACTAATTTTGGCACTCCACTCAAATACTAAAGCTGCGTAAAAAGAGTATATTTATTCCTATAATTATAACTCTAGGCTATTAAAATTAAAGTATCTTAAATATTGGTCGATACGATTCCTATATAGGGATGTTTCGATATGTATCATAAGTGTACATGGTGTAAGGCAAGAATAGTTTCTAAGCCAATCTACTACACACAAGGATTTATGCAGTTGAGTCCAGGTTTTGGAGTTTACTGTAATGCTGTGTGTTCATTATCAGCACACACAGCAAATCAAAAGCAAAAAATAACTTCTCAAATGCCTCCTCTAGAGCCTGATTCCATAAATTCGAGTCAAATATTATAGCATTATCAATGCGTTATCATGCTTTAAAGTACTCATGTATAACGCCGATACATAACTAGTGTTTTTGACTTTAGGAGATCTTGCTTTCTCGATCTATTAAATTTAATTACATGCAATCCAAGTACAGATTGTTTGCATGGTCTGATTAATACAAACATGCGTAAATTATTGTGTAATGGAGTACGCATCAGGAATGTTAATTTCGAGACAACATAGAGATGGTCTACAAAAATCATTCATTGCTATCGATTATGTGGATAATTTTGCCAACATTATAGTAAACATACTCATCATTCTTGGTTTAACCACATTGGTATTAATGTCGTTATTTCCTATAAATAGTCTTTCTTTATGTATTTCAATTGAATCGATTATCCTTGCATATGTGTCAATAAAATCATATCTATATAAATACTCAATCTCGACACTACTTATTTCTTCTATATATATTAAATAATATTTAGAAATATTAAATATGCAATCGAATAACAAAAATCTAATTTCTATAAAAAATGACGATTTAGAAGACAAATCATCTTTGTCACAGTTAGATCAATTAAGAAAAGATAAAATTCTTCTTCAAAATGTTATTGATAAAGTACCAAATTTGATATCGGTTCGTGATGCTGATGGTAAATTTATAGTAGTGAATGAAGCAATAGCAAAGATGTATGGGTGTAAAACTGAAAATTTAATTGGAAAAGGGAATGATGAATTCAGTCGTCATTCATGGAAAGTTGAAAGTTGTATTGAAATAGATACATTACTGATGCATGAGAAACAACAAAGAACCATTCTCGAAGAGACTATTAATGATCATGATGGAAAAAAAATATGGTTGCAGACTACTAAACAGCCATTGTTAGATGATGATTATAATAATTCATATGTGTTAGGAGTCAGCTCAAATATAACTCAACAACGCATCGCACAACAGAAGCTTATCCAGAGTGAGAGAAGATTTAAGGACTTTGCTGAAACAGCAGCAAATGTATTTTGGGAATTAGATAATGACCTTAATTATTCTTATATTTCAGGAAGTATACAAGACCTTGTGGGAGATAAATCTATTTATCCATTAGGTAGGAGTTTTGATACTCTTTTTTCAAATACAAAAAAATGTGAATTCGACTTTGATACATATAAGAAATTATTAAAAAAACGAAATAGCATTAAAAATTTTACATTCAATGTAAAAAACAACAATAAAGAAGTAGATATATTTAGAGTCAATGCAAAAGCAATATTTGATGACGACGGTAAATTCCAAGGATTTCGTGGCGTTATAAGAAATATTACCGAAGAAAAGTCACTGCTTGAAAGAATTGCATATGATGCTAAACATGATTCATTAACTGGTTTAGTCAATCGAAATGAATTTGATAAGCAACTCAAAAGAGTATTAGAGAGTGCAAAAGATAAAAATGAAGACTCTATTCTATGTTATCTAGATTTAGATCACTTTAAAGTCGTTAATGACGCTGCTGGACATGGTGCTGGCGACAGACTTTTAATCAGAATATGTCAAATATTGGAAGATATGGTGCGTACTTCTGATGTTGTTGCCCGTTTAGGGGGTGATGAATTTGGAATAATATTGGAAGGTTGTCCATTAGAAAACGCTGTATCAGTTTGTGAAAACATCATAAAGGGTATTAATGATTTAGTATTTGAATGCGACAAACAGAGATTTAAAGTTGGGGCTAGTATTGGGATTGCAATAATATCTGAGAACACTTCAAATGAAGCAATCCTTATGAGTCAAGCAGATATGGCCTGTTACCGTGCAAAAGAGTTAGGTCGTAATCAGATACATATAGCACATACAAACGATACTGCAATAATTGAGCGAACTTCAGAATTTACTTGTGTAAGTGAAATAACCGATGCATTAAATAATGACCGTCTATTTTTAATGCAACAGCCAATTGTATCAATACCTAATGATAGTGATGAAATTACTCATTACGAAGTGCTCTCACGAATACTCGATACAAAAGATAAGATTATTTCTCCAGATGAGTTTATAAGAGTGGCGGAACGTTATGGGATGATTACAAGTATAGATAGATTTGTAATAAGAAAAGCATTTAAATACCACAAAAATATGTATGCAAATAGTGAAGTCGTAGTTTCAATAAACTTATCTGGCAATACTGTTAGTGACCCGTATATTCTAGAATTTATCAAGGCCGAGTTAGAGGAATCAAAATTGAACCCTGCTTCTGTATGTTTTGAGATTACAGAAACATCTGCTATATCCAGCATTAAAAAAGCTATAAATATAATTACAAAACTAAAAGATATCGGTGTCAAATTTGCATTAGATGATTTTGGAAGTGGTTTGTCTTCATTTGGATATCTTAAAGATCTGCCTGTTGACTATCTCAAAATCGATGGTGCTTTTGTTAAGAATATTGTAGGTAATGATAAAGACCGTGCAATTGTTCGCTCAATTAATGAAGTAGCTAAAGTAATGGGAATGAAGACTATTGCTGAGTTTGTTGAAAATGACAAAATATTAGAGATTCTCAAAGATATTGGCGTGGATTACGCGCAAGGATATGGGATAGGTAAGCCAAAAAGAGTCTAATAAATGATGTTTTTTTCTCAAGATATTACTAATTTGACCGTTAACATACATAAGTGAATCAAATGAATTTTTCACTGAATACAAAGAGATAAAGTAACAAGAAACAAGGATAGGCGTGGCTTTACTTAATAACCCAGATTTAATTACTCGATTAGAGCGATGTAAAGATTTACCTACACCCCCTGGTGTTGCTGAACAGATCATCGGATTAAGCACTGATTCAAATAGTAATATATCAAGTCTAGCTGAAGTAGTTAGTCTAGATCCTGCTTTAACTGTGAAAGTGTTACGAATGGCAAATTCTCCAATGTATGCAAGAGCAGCTTCAGTAAATACTCTTGAGCAAGCTGTCATGATGTTTGGTTGGAATGGAATGTTAAATCTTGCATTGAGCTTTTCATTGGTATCTAAGATTGAGTCTTCTTCAACCCAAGGTCTTGATTACAATTTTTTCTGGAAACGTTCCATATCAGCTGCAGTAACTGCAAAGCATTTAAGTAAAGTGGTGGGTATTGATAGCAGGAAAGAGGATTTATTTTTACCAGGATTGTTGCAAGATGTAGGCATGCTCGCCTTAGATAAGGCAATGCCTGATATGTATGCAGGAATAATCAATGAGCAACATCAACATAAAGTTATACAACAAACAGAAAAAGATTTAATTGGTGTTGACCATGCATTGGTGGGTGCATGGCTATTAGATAAATGGAATTTACCAAAGCGAATAATAGATTTAGTTTCTATTAGTCATAACGAAGAAAGGTATGCCGATGTTGGAGATGCTAGTCCCGCTGAAAATTGCATTGAAGTTTCAAACGTTATAGCAGACTGTATTTGTAGTGACGAAGGTAAGAAAGATTATCAATATGCAGCGGAGGTTTGTGAAAAGATTCTTGGTATGGATGAAAATGCATTTTTGCAAAATTTAGAATGTATTACTCAAGAAATCACCGAGACCGCAGAAATATTTGAACTGGATGTGGGTGATGCTTCATTGATAAATTGTATCGCAGAGCAAGCAAAAGAATTATTGCTGCTTCGTAGTATGGAGACATTGAAAACAGCTGAGGAGTTACATCATGAAGCTGAAAATTTAGAAATAAAAGCACAAGTGTTAGAAGATTCAGTCAAATTGGATCCATTAACTAATGTATATAATCGTGGATACCTAGAATCAACGTTGGAGAGTGAGTTTCACTCATCTACTATTAAAAAAAGGCCTTTAACTTTAATAATGGTGGACTTGGATAACTTTAAAAATATTAATGATTCTCATGGTCATTCGTGTGGAGATAAGGTATTAATTTTCGCTGTTGAGGTACTCAGAAAATGCATTCGTGATACTGATTCGCTTTGCAGGTATGGTGGAGAAGAATTCGTTATTCTTTTGCCCAACACTAGTGGTACAGGCTCAGAAAGCCTAGCGAATAGAATAATAAAGCAATTCAATAGTAAAGATTTTGTATATAAAGATAATATAAATATCTCAATTACTGCATCACTTGGTGTCGCAACGCATGGTGAAGAAATCATGTTTGATAATTGGGAGCACTTGCTCAATGTAGCAGACTACTGCATGTATGCATCTAAGGCTGCAGGTAAAAATAAATATACCCTCTATAAAGAAGGCGATACGGTAAAAGCTGTTGCTAGCTAAATGATAATATAATTTAAGAAGAAATAATATGAATTTATGTATACAAGATTTGTTAGACAATGAAACTTTTGTTTTATTAGAAAAATGCAATGATTTGCCAAGCCCACCAGGTGTAGCAGATCAAATTATTCATTTAAGTTCAGATGCAAATTCGGATATTGATACACTTGCAGAAATTGTAAGCTTTGACCCAGCACTAACTGCTAAAATTCTACGTATAGCAAATTCATCTCTCTATGCTCGTAGGAATAAGACTGAAAATATACAGCAAGCTGTTGTAATGTTTGGGTGGGAAGGCACTTTAAATCTTGCGCTTAGCTTTTCTCTAGTAGGGAAAATGCAAGATAATAGTGATGGTTTGGATTATACATATTTCTGGAAACGGTCCCTTGCAACAGCTGTAGCTTGTAGATGTTTAGCAGGTGTTACTGGGTATGCAAAGAAAGAAGAGCTATTTTTACCCGGGTTACTTCAAGATATTGGTATGCTAGCCATTGATAAAGTGCATCCTGAATTATATTCAGGTATTGGTGATCAACAGCAAGATCATCAAAACTTAATCAATTTTGAAAAAAGTAAGTTAGGCTTTGATCATGCCGTTGTGGGTGCTTGGTTATTAAATAAATGGGACATACCTGAAAAGATAACTGAACTTGTATCAGCAAGCCATGGAGATAACTTAGAGTTTGTTAATGAAAACAATTTAACTGCTGCTAAATGTGTGGCATTTGCAGGTGTTTTAGCAGACTGTATTTGCTTTGATCATACTGATGAAGGTTATCTTAAAGAAGCTGATAAAGCTGAAAAAGAATTTGGTATTGATATTCTTGAATTCATGAATTTGATTGGAAATATCACAAGAGAATTCTTGGAAACTGCAAATATGTTTGATGTTGAGATTGATGATCCTGATATTCTTGAAACAGTTGCAGAAATGGCTAAAATGACCTTGGAGTTAAGTGGAAATGGACCATCAGAACATCAAGCAGCATAATGAATCAAATAGGCACCGCCTGTAAGACATAGCGTAAACGTCCACCAGAATGAATGGCATCAAATGGATAACATGTTATTAATGTAAGCAATTCTGAACCAAAGTCTTGAATAACTTCTGTTTGACTCTGGTCGACAATAAATGTATCAGCAACGTTGTATCTCAATTCCTTGTAAGGTGTTTGCACGCTAATTACATCACCCAACTTCAAATTACTTAAAACAGTGAAGTGTGTATCCCGGTGTCCAACAAAAACACTGTTCCCACCATTGCCGGGTAAAGGCGTTGCGCTTATATGTCCTGGCCCAAAAGCCATAGTGCGTCCTGTTCCACCCGCAAGCACTATGTAATCCTTTTTTGCATGATGAAATTTTATTTTCGCAACAGGGTAGGTGTCTGCCCATGCCCAGGGCTTTATATTAGCGCCATTTTGTAAAGATTTGGACCATGCGTTGTGCAACAAATGTTGAGCCAACTGAGCTTTCAGGTATATATAACTGCCAGATCCAAATTGCCATAACCCTGCAAGAATTAAAACTGTGATGCTAATATTTTTTAACATGTAAGGTTATTTAACTATATATCTTCTAAATATAAAGCCAAATAATAGAAGTAATATTCCTGCAATTAGATTCATTTGTGCTGATGTGGCTCCTTGTGGCAAGTTGCCTGGAGTATTCATGTTCCAGCCATATGGTTTTTTAACCGGAATAGCTTTATCTTTACTTGGAAAGTTACTTGGTTTGCTAGGGGTTACATCTACGGCAACTAAACTTGTATGTTTCGTTACTATATGATGCTCAAGGCCTAGAGCTGTAATGGCTTGCTCTATTTCATTTGGATCTTCCCCATAACTTAATTTTTGATTCAGGCTTTGGACTTTCTTTCTGGCCCATAAAACATTCAAGCCTGTTTCTTTTCCCGCATTTGTTATCGGTAACGTATTTGACCAATCATTTTGATGAGTCCTACCTTTTATGATTAATTGATTTTGGTCTTTGGGTAGCTTTAAGCTAATCATTAATGGTTCACCAATATATAGGTCATTAACTGGATTAGGCCAATAATCTACATGTCTATCATCATTCCAAACTATCTCGATATCACGTAAGACTGGATGATTCAATTTTTGGAACAACCGTGTCATTTTCTCGCGTACTTCATCAATTTTCCCAATATAGGTGTAAGTGCCTCTGCCTAAAGATGCTGCTTCACTCATGAAGTAACTATTTGGAGCTGAACCGATGCCAATAGTGAACAATCGGCTATTATTTAATTTTTTATTAATAATTTTAAATAGCTGTTTTTCGTTACCGACACTCCCATCTGTTAAAAATATAACTTGTCGTATACGTTCACTGTTAATAACATTTGATAGTGCAATATTCAACGCTGGTGCTATTTCAGTGCCCCCATTTGCATGTAAAGAACGTATATATGTTCTAGCGCGTGCAATATTGTTTTCTCTAGCGGGTAGTGCCTGTTCAGAAAATGCTTCAGTATTGGAGTTGAATTGAATAATATTAAACCAATCTTCACTATTAAGCTGATTTAACCCTAGCAATAATGCTTGTCTCGCTTGTTGCATAGATTCACCCGACATAGATCCTGAAGTATCAATAACAAATACCATTTCTTTGGCTAGCGTCTGTTGTTTGCTCCAATCTACTTCTGGTGGCATTAGCATTAATAAAGCATAGCGATCTTCATTTTTGTCTTGGGTGAATAATGCGGCTTGAGGCTCATGTGTTGTTTGTGGTCGCCAGGTCAATTCAAAGTCGCGATTTGCAGGAGTGGTTTGATTGAGTAATTGAATACTATATTGATTATCATCATAAACTTGTTTATTGATAGCATGATATCTGCTTTCTATATTTATGATTGGGAATCCTGCATCCAGGTCGATGTTGATCGAAACAGGGTTGTTGTGTCCTTGAGCAGTGTTAGTAACGGGAGGTGTTATGCTGCTAGCATCAGGCACTTCTTTAGTATTCATAGCCCAACCTAAGCCATTAAAGCCCTCTACTTTTTTTGTGCCAGGGATATATCGAATACCAATAACCATAGGAAAACGGATTGAAAACTCTCCTTGGTCATATTTAATAGTTTGTTGATATTGAATAGTAATAGATACTTTTTCATTCGGACCAATATTGGCTACCGAATTTGTGAAAATATTGGGTCGTTGTTGTTCTATTAAGCTGGCTTTAATGCCTTGCTGTTTAGCTTGCTCATAGATCTTTTTCGCTTTTGACCTAGGTTTAATTTCACCACTAATAATACGTTCACCAATAATCATTTCCATATGATCTACTGCTGCAGTTTCTGGTAATGGAAACACATACACACCATTAACCCAATCAGTAGAAGGATTAATAAAATGCTGAGTGATGCTGACTCTTGCAACTAATCCAGTGATATCCATTTGCACATCAGTGTCTATGGTAGGCGCGAGGGAATACTGTCCAGCATGATTTGTTTCTATTAATAAACTTCCACTCTCTGCATCATTTATGCTAACTATTTCTTCTAAGTTGTCATGGCCTGCTTTTGCTGATGTTAATGAAAAAAATATAGTAATGATAAATATTATAAAAAAGGCAGCCCGTAGACTGCCAGATGGAGGAGATGTATGTGATACATATTGTAAAAACTGATGCATATAATTTCTCTTGTTAAATTATTATCTTATAGCGATGGATAACTTTTCTTCTTCAGTTACTATTTCGTTGGCTGTATTCTTGGTATTTATATCAGATGGCATTAGAAAAACACTTACACGCCTATCGAAGAAATTGTTTTCTAGGTTTTCTTCAAGTTGTAATGGTTGACTTTCACCATGTGCTAAAGTGATGATGCGGTCTTCTTCTACACCGTTATCTATCAGGAATTCTTTTACCTGCATTGCGCGTCGGTTCGATAGTTCTAAGTTATATTCTTCATTGCCTGTACGGTCAGAATATCCAGAAATTTCTATGTCTATAGTTGGAGAGGTATTAAGTGACCTAGCTAAATCTATCAAATAGTTTTCATACTGCTTTTCAATTTCAGTAGAATTCGTGCGAAATTGCACATCAAAATTTAGAGCATGGTTTTTGAGTTCTTTGTTTTGTATGAATAAGTTTTCAATAGCATGGTGTGCATCATTCAGCACAATAGCTTGTTGTGAATTTATTGCTTTTAACGTCTTTATTTCTATTGCTGATGTATCAAGTTTATTTTCAAAATTATTATTTGATACGATTAATTGATTAGAATATTTTACGTTTGATGCATTTTGGCCAATTAAGCTTCCAATTAATGCTCCAGTAATCATTCCTATAGGCCCAGCAACTAAACCTCCAACGGTTGCACCTGCACCAAAGCCTATTCCTTGTTCTGTATTGCTCCTATTTTCTTTGTCAAGATTGCCATTTCCAAATACAGGTGAAAATAGCGTAGAAATAGTCAGAGTACTAACTAGTAGTGTTATAGATAGATTTTTTCTCATAAATAGGCCTCGTTTTAAGTTACTAAATAAAACATCAATTTCTGTTTCGTTATCGCTATTAAACAAAAGACAAATGACGCATTTGAGGAAAAAAAACGACTATTTGATGGCTAAATATGGCAAGAAAAAGGCAATTACCCTGAATCGCTGGTTTTGCTGAATTTAATCCGTATAGTTTTAACTAGGAATAAACAAATATACTAGTACTACAATTTAAGATAAGAACATGAGCCGACGCGTAGCTGTTATAGAAGATGAGTTTGCATTAAGAGAAAATTATGCTGATGTGTTGCGTAAACAAGGTTATAACGTACAAACTTTTGCTAATAGGAAAGATGCTATGGCGGTGTTCGAGCAGCGTTTGCCAGATTTGGCCATAATTGATATAGGTTTAGAAGATGAAGTTGATGGTGGCTTTACATTATGCCGATCGTTACGTTCCATGTCAGAAGCATTGCCAATAATTTTCTTGACCGCGCGAGATAGTGATATGGATACAGTTAGTGGCTTGCGCATTGGTGCAGATGACTATTTAACTAAAGATATTAGTTTTCCACATTTATTAGCACGTATTGCTGCATTATTTAGAAGGCAAGATGCAATGGGTGAACCTGTAACGGGTGATGCGATGTTGCAACAAGGATTGCTTAGTATGGATACACAACGAATGGTAGCACGATGGAATGAGCAAGATGTAGATTTAACCGTAACAGAATTCTGGATGGTGCATGCATTAGCAAAATATATGGGGCATGTAAAAAATCGTCAACAGCTAATGCAAGAATCCCAAATGGTGGTTGATGACAGTACGATAACATCACATATAAAACGTATTCGTAAAAAGTTCATTCAAATTGATTCAGAATTTGACTGCATCGATACGGTTTATGGCATGGGTTATCGATGGAATACCCATTCTAATTAAATGTCATGAGTTTTCCAAAGCCGAGATTAGGCTTACGCATAAAATTAGTTTTTCTATCTAGCTTCTTGTTTGCTATACCTTGGCTTGGGTATAAATATGTGTGGGAAATGGAAAAATATCTTCGCAAAGGACAAGAGCAAACATTAGTAGGTACAGTGAGTGCTGCCGCGACTGCATTACATGAGCGCCCAAATTTATTTAATGCGCAAGCCAGTTTTTTAAGTGATATGCGTCAAGGGCGTGATTTATATGCTATTGATGTCTCAGAGCCGATCCAATTAGATGGAAATCTGGAAGAATGGAAAAGTTACCAGTATCAGCCTCATTATTATGGTGATGATTATGTGATTGAGAATAAGGAAAATTACGATCCTAAATCACTTAGTTTTAATCATATGGTAGTTAAATATGAAAATTATCTATATGTAATGTTTGAAGTAATCGACGATTACATAGTCTATAGGAAAAATGAAAACTTCAATATACATCGCAATGACACTATTCAAATCGCATTTTTAAATAAAGAAGGTCAATTTAACCGCTATATCATCTCAAATGATAACCCTGGCTGGGTGAATGCCTACTTAACTAAGCCTGAAGAAGGCAGTGTTTATCCTGTACAACACGAAAGTAAAATACAAGGTAATTGGGTTGAAACACCAAAAGGATATAACGTTGAGTTGCGTATACCGTTAGAAATGATAGGTAATAAGCTTGGATTTGCCATTTATGACGTTGATAATAGTCATAGTCGAAAAATTAAAAATGTAGTAGGTACTTCTAATACGCAAAATCCTGAACAATTAGGTACTGTGCTGGTGCCGTCACCAGAAATTGAACAAATACTTAAAGGATTGGCGCGATCAAATTCAAGAATTTGGGTGATTGATTCTCATCGTCGTGTATTAGCAAGAATTGGTGATATTCGATCTGCATCAGGAGTTATCCTTGATGAAGAAGCTAAAAATTATTCACCTAATAGATCCCCGCTATCTTGGTTGCAACGTCTAGAGCAAAAATACTTACATCCTGTTTATTACCAATTGCTTACACGTCCTCCACAGGATTTTGTGGATGAACTGGAAGAGGCGACCGAGCTGCTTGGATCACAAGTAGATGATGCAATTTCAGGTGAGGTAGGTTCATCCTGGTACTTAACACCTGATAAAAGGGCAGTAGTACTTTCAGCAGCACATCCAATTTGGGTGGATGAAAAAGTGATGGGGGTGGTGGTTGCTGAAGAAACTACCAATGGCATACGAACGATTCGAAATAAAGCACTAGAAAGATTGTTTAGTGTAATTTTAGCCGTAATGTTGTTGAGCACTCTAGCATTATTTTTGTTTGCGTCACGTATTTCATATCGAATTCGTAAATTACGAAGCCAAGCAGAACATGCTATTGACGAGCAAGGGCGCATACATACAACTTTTAAAGGTTCTAATGTTAATGATGAGATTGGAGATCTCTCCAGGAGTTTTTCAAGTATCGTGAATCGTTTAGGTCAATATAATAGTTACTTAGAAAATATGACTTCACGTTTGTCGCATGAATTTCGAACCCCCGTTACCGTGGTAAGGTCATCTTTAGATAATTTGGCTATGCTAGATAATGATGATGATGCCAAGGTATATATGGAGCGTGCGCAAGAAGGTATAAAGCGGTTGAATACTATTCTGACTAACATGAGTGAAGCTACTGGTTTAGATCATTCTTTACAGTCAAGTGAAAAGGAAATATTTAATCTAACGGAATTAGTTGAAGGATGTATTGCAGGCTATCGAGGTGCATATAAAAGTAACATTTTTGAAGCGAAGGTTGATGCTGATGTTTTGCAAATTAATGGTGTGCCAGAAAACATTGCACAACTAATCGATAAAGTGATTGCCAATGCCGTTGAATTTAGCCTTCCAAAGGATTCAATTAATATTACACTTTCCAAGCAAATGGGACAGGCCAAGCTGGTAATAATGAATAAGGGTCCGTTGTTGTCTGAGGAAATGCAAGGCCGTCTGTTTGAGTCAATGGTGTCTGTTAGAAATCAAAACCAAAAAAATAAAACAGGTAATAGTGAATCCCATCTAGGTATTGGGTTATACATAGCAAGAGTAATCGCAGAGTTTCATCAAGGGCATATTACGATAGAAAATAACCCGCAGCAGTCAGGGGTTATGGCTACAATATGGTTGCCAATTATTACTCAAAATAAATTTGAATAAGCCAAGGCAAATAAGTCAAGCCAAATAAGCTAGGGTAAACCAGAGCAAAAATTTAATCCTAATGCAGGCACGTATATATATAAGTATATTTCTACTAGCTATATGTTCCTTTGCGTGTACCTCACCGTTAAAAAATTCTTCAAAACAAGAATCAATTGTGCATGTGGTATTGGTTTGGCTAAAAGAAGCAGATAATAAACAACATATTCAACAAGTTGTTGAGGTATCGAAACAACTACAAAAGATATCCGAAATCCAAGATTTAAAAGTTGGAAAATCCATTTCAAGTAAACGAAAAATTGTAGATGACAGTTTTGATGTAGGTATTTATATGACGTTTGCTAGCAAAGCAGATATGGAGCGTTACCTACTAAGTGAAAAACATAAACAAGCCGTCCAAACAACATTGAAACCTTTGTCTAAAAAGATTTTGGTATACGATTTTTCTATTTCTTCATTCGATTCAAACTTCTAAATAGTTGCTCTGTATTAGTGCGTTTATGCACTAATACAGAGCAACTATTCGATTTATATATCCTTATTCACTCCACAACTAGTTTAGAAACTAGTCCTAACTAGTTGTTATATATCGTAATTTACAATGATTATTGATGTTGGCACGTTTGCTGCAAAGTATTAGTGCAACTGCACAACTATGTGCATGAAAACGCTCAGTGCTGGGCATGACCTAATCATTTTAGATATCAGGAGTTGAAAATGAAACTTAGAAGATCAGTGTTTACAAGTATATTTGTAGCGCTAGTATTTATGTTAGTACCGCAGCTTGGTATGTCTGCAGACAAGATTAAAGTCGGAGTTTTGCATTCATTATCAGGAACGATGGCTATTAGTGAAACCACCTTGAAGGATACCGTCCTTATGATGGTGGAAGAACAAAATAAAGCTGGTGGATTGCTTGGTAAAGAATTAGAAGCAGTGGTTGTGGACCCTGCATCGGATTGGCCATTATTTGCTGAGAAAATGCGTGAATTAATCGAAGTACATAAAGTAGATGTCATATTCGGTTGCTGGACTTCGGTATCACGAAAATCCGTATTGCCCGTTGTAGAAGAACTCAATGGATTATTATTCTATCCCGTTCAATATGAAGGTGAAGAGTCTTCCAAGAATGTATTTTATACGGGTGCTGCACCAAACCAACAAGCCATACCAGCAGTGGATTACTTGATGAATGAAGTGGGCGCAAAACGTTGGGTGCTAGCGGGTACAGATTATGTCTATCCACGTACAACTAACAAGATTCTTGAATCTTACTTGAAGCAGAAAGGTGTTGCAGAAGAAGATATCATGATCAACTACACACCATTTGGTCACTCAGATTGGCAGACTATTGTTTCTGACATTAAATCATTTGGTTCTGCAGGTAAGAAGACAGCAGTAGTTTCAACCATTAATGGTGATGCAAATGTTCCTTTCTACAAAGAGCTGGGTAATCAAGGCATCTCAGCAGAAGATATTCCAGTAGTTGCATTTTCTGTTGGTGAAGAAGAGTTATCTGGTATCGATACTGGCCCTCTAGTAGGTCATCTTGCAGCATGGAATTACTTCATGAGCGCTGAATCTGAAGAGAATGATAAGTTCGTTGAATCCTGGCAGTCTTTTATCGAAAATGATGAAAGAGTAACCAATGATCCAATGGAAGCTACTTATATTGGATTCAAAATGTGGGCTGAGGCAGTGGTTAAAGCGGGTACAACGGAAGTGGATAAGGTTCGTCCTGCAATGTACGGATTGGAAGTACCCAACCTTGCCGGTGGTACTGCTGTTATGAACACTAACCATCATTTATCCAAGCCAGTATTAATTGGTGAGATTCAGGATGATGGACAGTTTGAAATTGTTTGGTCTACTGATGGAGAGGTAAAAGGTGATGCATGGACTGATTTCTTACCAGAAAGTAGTGTAATTATTGCAGATTGGACCGATCCAATTAACTGCGGTAACTACAATACAGAGACTAAAAAGTGCTCAGGTCAAAATTACTAATTGTTCGGGTCTCCTAAAATAGTTAATCTAACTACATTAACCTAACAATTAATCAATAACTGCTAACCACTCTTGAAAGCAAGAGTGGTTAGTTTCTAAACAACTCAATAAAAAAATAGGTATGAAACGCTTACTAACATTATCAATGTTTGGTTTACTTTCTCTGAGCGGCTTATTTTTCAATGGGTTGAATGCAGAAGAAATACAAGCGAAAGAAATACAAATAGAAGAAGACACAATATTAACTAGTTTCAAGTTATTTTCTTCTAAAAGTTTTAAAGACAAAACTACCGCAATAAACTCAATAGCTACTTCAGGTAATCCGGTCGCTATAGAGGTCTTAAGAGCTTTACTTAATGGCAATATTTATTATCACAAGAAGAATAAAAGTGTTGTTTTAATAGCAGAAACCACGCCAAAGAATTTTGATCTAAAAAATCCACTTACTGAAGAAAACTTGGGTAGTAAGACCAAAAAACAACTTAAAAAAGAATATAAAAAAGTTGGTATCAATAATAAATTGAGAGGTTTGTTAAACGAAAAACTTTCAGCGCTAACGATTTTTAGTGACGATAAAAATACACGTCTCAATGCCACGCGTAACATGTTGAAGAATCCAAGCGCTTCAACGGTAGAGGTGTTGCGTGATGCGGTTCTACAAGAGAAAGATTTAGAAGTTAAGGAGTTAATGAATGTTTGTATTGCAGCAGCAGATGCACGTTCAGATAATGTAGAGGTTCAATTATCTGCAATCAATGGTCTTTCGGGGTCATTGTATCCAGAAATACGACTTCTATTAGAAGAATTAAACACACAATATTCTAACAATGAAAATGCAGATACAAGAATATTGCCAGCAGTTGAATCTGCTTTAGATGCTACTAATTTAAAAGTAGGTTTTTATAAGCAGGTTGAAAACATATTTTTTGGATTAAGCTTAGGCTCAGTCTTATTGCTAGCAGCAGTGGGTCTCGCCATAACCTTCGGGGTGATGGGTGTTATTAATATGGCTCATGGTGAAATGTTGATGTTGGGCGCTTATACCACTTTTGTGATTCAGCAAATCATGCCAAACTCAATTGAATATTCATTATTTGTAGCGATTCCAGCTGCATTTATTGTTACAGGGCTTATTGGTATCGGAATTGAACGTGGTGTCATACGTTTTTTATATGGCCGCCCATTAGAAACACTGTTGGCAACATTTGGCTTAAGTCTAATTTTGCAGCAAGCTGTCCGCTCGGTATTCTCTCCACTAAATCGTTCGGTGATCACTCCGGAATGGATGAGTGGCTCCTATGAGTTTAACCCAGCGTTATCACTTACCTACAATAGAATGTATATCGTTTTATTTGCGCTGATGGTGTTAGTAGGTTTGTTGTTATTGTTGAAAAAAACAGCGTTTGGTTTACAAATGCGCGCAGTAACACAGAATCGCAACATGGCCAAAGCGATGGGGATACGCACCGGTTGGGTCGACTCATTAACTTTTGGTCTGGGTTCAGGTATAGCCGGTATTGGTGGTGTAGCATTGAGCCAGCTTACTAATGTTGGTCCAAACTTGGGTCAAGCATACATCGTTGATTCATTTATGGTGGTGGTGTTTGGTGGAGTTGGAAACTTATGGGGCACGTTCTTTGGTGCAATGTCTCTAGGTGTAGCCAATAAGTTCTTAGAACCCTATGCGGGTGCTGTATTTGCCAAGATTCTGGTATTGATTTTCATAATATTATTTATTCAGAAATATCCGCGTGGGATGTTTGCCTTAAAAGGCAGGATGGCGGATAGCTAATGAAAAAGTACAAGCCATTAATTTTCCGTTTACTTGAAAATGATAAAGGCGGTAAATATTTTATCGCAATTCTTGCCATGCTGGTGGTCATAGTGCCGGTCTGTAATTTAGTAGTGCCAGAATCATCTGCTTTTTATATGTCGACCTATGTTGTAACCCTGCTAGGCAAGTACTTAACGTACGCATTGTTAGCGATTTCCTTAGATTTGGTCTGGGGCTATCTGGGAATCTTAAGTTTAGGGCATGGTGCATTCTTTGGCTTAGGTGGTTATGCGATGGGAATGTATTTAATGCGCCAAATAGGTGACCGTGGAGTATACGGCAATCCCATTTTGCCTGATTTTATGGTCTTTTTAGATTACAAAGAGCTGCCATGGTTTTGGCAAGGCTTTGATCAGTTTTGGTTAGCCATGTTGATGGTATTTATTGTGCCAGGAGTGCTTGCATTTGTGTTCGGTTGGTTAGCTTTTCGCTCGCGTGTAACCGGAGTATATCTTTCTATTATGACGCAAGCATTAACCTATGCATTAATGCTTGCATTTTTTAGAAATAATTTTGGTTTTGGTGGAAACAATGGCTTAACTGATTTTAAAGAGATTCTTGGTTTTGATTTGCAATCTGACTACACGCGGAATGTGTTGTTTGTATGTTCCGCATTGGCGTTAGCATTAGGTTATTTTATATGTAAGTTTATTGTGGATTCGCGTTTGGGTAGCTTGGTAACTGCAATACGAGACTCTGAGGGAAGAGTACGTGCATTAGGTTACCGGGATGAATACATAAAACTTTTTGTGTTTGTTGTATCGGCTATGTTGGCGGGGGTTGCGGGTGCATTGTATGTTCCACAAGTCGGAATCATTAACCCTGGTGAATTTTCACCGATAAATTCTATTGAGATGGTTATTTGGGTGGCAATGGGTGGTCGGGGCACGCTCTACGGTGCGGCGCTTGGTGCAATTGTAGTTAATTTTGCTAAAACATATTTTACCGCTGCTGCGCCTGAGGTCTGGTTGTTCATGTTGGGTGGATTATTTGTGGTGGTAACCTTATTTTTACCACATGGAATAGTCGGTGCCATAAAGAAATTATCTTCAATGAATAATAATAAGCCAGATCATTCACAAGACAATTCAACTAATACATCACTAGATTCGTCATTAGAAACGGATCCAGCAAAAAATAATAAAGAAATGAGCACCCATAATGAGTGACTTTCAAGCTAATAATGCACCCGTAACTCATGTGTCGGATGACACTATTTTATATTTGAATGGTGTGTCAGTAAGTTTTGATGGCTTTAAGGCAATTAATAACTTGAGCCTTTATGTAAAGAAAAATGAACTGCGCAGCATTATTGGTCCTAATGGTGCAGGTAAAACTACAATGATGGATATCATAACTGGTAAAACTCGACCCGATGAGGGGCGTGTGATCTATGATGATATGGTCGACCTTACTTCCATTAGTGAAGCTGAAATTGCAAATTTAGGCATAGGGCGTAAGTTTCAAAAACCAACAGTATTTGAAAATCATTCAGTCTACGAAAATTTAAAGCTTGCATTAGAAGGTAGGCGAAAAGTATTTGAAAATCTATTTTTCAAATTAGCCAGTGAAGATGATGACAAAATACAAGAAGTGCTTAAAACCATTGCCTTGCATGAGCACAGTAAACGAGATGCAGGAGAGTTATCACATGGACAAAAACAATGGTTGGAAATTGGCATGTTGCTTATGCAAAATCCAAAGTTATTGTTAGTGGATGAGCCAGTGGCAGGTATGACCAAACAAGAGTCTGAGCATACAGCAGAACTTCTTACTTCTTTAGCTGAAAAACACTCCGTAGTGGTAGTAGAGCACGATATGGAATTTGTACGTTCTCTTGCAAACCGCGTTACGGTTTTACATCAAGGTAGTGTACTAGCAGAAGGTGACATGGACAGTGTGCAAAATAATCAAAAAGTGATTGAGGTTTATCTTGGCGAATAATGCGAGTAATAAGGCTGAAATAGTATGCTATCAATAAATAATCTGGACCAGTTTTATAAAGAAAGTCACACTTTATGGGATATCGATTTCGAAATTGAAAAAGGTTCCTGTATGTGTTTGATGGGAAGAAATGGTGTGGGTAAGACCACATTACTTAAATGCATCATGGGTTTGGAATCTATCGCTAATGGAAAAATTAATATAAATGGTGTTGAGTTTGCATCCAAACCAGCTGAGCAGCGTGCTCGGCATCGAATTGGTTACGTGCCACAAGGTAGAGAAATATTTTCTCAGTTAACGGTAGAGGAAAATCTGATTACTGGAATTGCCGCTAGTGGCAAAAAGCTTCCAGCGCTAATATATGAGTTGTTTCCAGTCTTAAAGGAAATGTTAAATCGAAGAGGTGGAGACCTTTCAGGCGGCCAGCAACAACAATTAGCGATAGGACGAGCGCTAGCGATAGAGCCTGAGCTATTAATATTGGATGAACCTACGGAAGGCATTCAACCTAATGTAGTCTCTGAAATTGGAGATATCATAAACAAGTTAAATAAAGAGCTGGGTCTGACAGTATTATTAGTAGAGCAAAAGCTAGCATTTGCTAAGAAAGTTGCTAGCAACTTTAGTATTATGGAAAAAGGTGCCATGGTAGCAACCGGTGAGATGATTGATCTTGGAGATGATCTGGTAGACAGGTATTTAAAAGTTTAGTTTTTTATAGGAGCAGTAGTAAAGATGAAAATAAAATCGAGTGTATTACTAGCAATTGTCACAACGGCTATATCGATTCCCGCTATTGTATATGCGCATCCAGGTCATGGTGCTGGTTCTATTTCAAGTTTTCTGCATCAGGTTATCTATCATGTTAATGACAACTTGTTGTTAGTGCTTATTGCCTTATTTGTAGGCTTGAGTTTGCGGGTCATTAAAAAAAGTAAGTAAAAGTAAAATCTATGAATGCGGCCTCTGAACAGTCTGTAATCCCTGCACCAACATTTAGTTGGGAAGCGCGTTTACAGCTAGGGGTGACCTATAAAAATGAAAAGACCGTATTAAGTAAAAGGCGTCATGATGGCCCGCTTACTTTGCAAAGACCTTTTTACCCAGAAGAGGATGGAACGTGTCATTTATATATTTTGCATCCACCTGGTGGAATTGTAGGTGGGGATACACTAAATATCGAACTTACTTGCAATGAAAAAACCTCCACTTTAATTACAACTCCTGGAGCGAGTAAGTTTTACCAATCAAATGGATTTACTGCACATCAAAGTAACAGTTTAGTGGTAAAAAAAGGTGCATGCTTGGAATGGTTGCCTCAAGAAACAATTCTTTTCGATAGCGCTAGAGTAGACTCCACTACAAAAATTGAATTAGGTAAACAGGCATCCTTTATTGGTTGGGAAATCGTAAGTTTTGGTCGGCCAGCGTGTAAAGAAGAGTTTACAACAGGATTATTTAAGCAAAGTTTTGAAATTTGGCAAGATGATGAGCCATTACTCCTTGATAAAGTAACTATTCAAGACCGAGCAGAAGTGTTTACTAGCTTGTGGGGCCTGCAAGCTCAACCTGTAATGGGCCTGATGACAGTAGTAAATGATGATTCAGATTCATTGTTAGAAGCAAAAAGTATTATTCATAATATGATTGATGATGTAAGTCGCTTAAGTGTCACTTTGATGGGTTCGGTGTTGGTGTGCAGATGTTTGGATGCTAATTCAATGGCCATACGCGATTCCTTTATTGATATCTGGAAAGCGATACGGATGTTGTCTATCAATAAAGCGCCTTGTGAGCCACGAATATGGGCAACGTAGTAGATGAGTTAAATAGCCTTAAACATATAGTCTTAAATATAATGATAAAGGAAGTCTGATGGAACTTACCCCTCGTGAGAAAGATAAGCTTTTACTGTTTACTGCAGGGTTGCTTGCTGAAAGAAGAAAAGCGAAAGGTATAAAGCTTAACTACCCTGAAGCCATTGCATATATATCAGCAGCGATTCTTGAGAGTGCTCGTGAAGGTAAAACTGTAGCAGAATGCATGGAATATGGCCGGACTTTGTTAACCACAGAAGATGTGATGGAAGGTATTGCTGAAATGGTTGATGAGGTGCAAGTAGAGGCTACTTTCCCGGATGGCACAAAACTTGTCACGGTGCACAATCCTATTATTTAGGCCTATCATTTAGGTCTATTATTTAGCCCATTTTTTTGATCTATTGTTTTAAGCCACCATCCAACATATTTAATTACGAATATACATATATGAGAAAAAATTATGAAACCTGGTGAACTAATTGCGGAGCATGGTGAGTTAGAAATCAATATCGGTAAAGAAGTAACTCGATTGACCATAGCTAATGCGGGTGACAGACCGATTCAAGTAGGTTCGCATTATCATTTCTATGAAACCAATTCAGCGTTAGAGTTTGATCGTGAAAAATCAAAAGGTAAGCGTCTAGATATTCCGGCAGGTACTGCGGTTCGTTTTGAGCCTGGACAGAAGCGTGATGTAAATTTAATTGATCTAGGTGGTAAGAGGGCGGTATATGGTTTTAATGCAAAAATAATGGGTGCATTAGATAACTGAGTGAAAGAAGTATATTAAGCCCATAAGTTCAGGTCTAAAACAAAGAAGTAATACAACGAAAAGAGAATAATCAGCATGGCAAAGATATCAAGACAAGCTTACGCAGAAATGTATGGCCCCACT
>CAZFEP010000025.1:0-22998 GCA_964517365.1 uncultured Thiotrichales bacterium
CTACCAATACGGTGACTCCAGTTCGTGATTGCATGGCAGATTCAACGCCTATCGTTGTGATTTGCGGGCAAGTTCCCACCCCTGCAATTGGTAGTGATGGTTTTCAAGAAGCACCGATCGCTAACATTATGGGTGCGGTAGCGAAACATATTTTCTTAATTACTGATCCAACAAAACTCGAAGCAACTATTCGTACTGCTTTTGAAATTGCACGGACAGGACGTCCGGGGCCAGTGGTGATTGATATTCCTAAAGACGTTCAAAATTGGCAAGGTATTTTTCAAGGTGCGGGTCAGTTACCGATTCGTGGTTATCGTGAGCGAATAGAAGAGATTGCAGCCAATACTTTAACGGATGAAGACTGCGAATCATTTTATTCGGCATTTGCAAAATCAAAGCGTCCTCTTATATATGCAGGTGGTGGTGTTATCAATGCTAATGCACACGCTGAAGTGCGAAAATTTGCTGATCAATTCAACATACCTACAGTAACTACCTTAATGGGAATTGGTGCGTGTGACACCACTCAACCACATTCGCTGCACATGTTAGGGATGCATGGCACAGCGTTTGCGAACTATGCGGTAGATGATTGTGATTTTTTAATCGCAATTGGCGCAAGGTTTGATGATCGTGTTGCAGCAGTTCCACCCAAGTTTGCACCCAATGCAAAATTTATTGCACATTTTGATATTGATCCGTCAGAAATTCATAAAGTTAAAATGGTCGATTGGCACCATGTAGGCTTGTTGCCACAGGCTATGAATAAGTTATTAGATTATGGTGTGAATAGGGCTAAATTATCTTGTGATTTTTCTGCTTGGCATAAGCATGTTGTTGCACTTAAGAATACCTATGCGATGAATTATGATAAAGAAAGTGACTATATCCAGCCTTATGCAGTAATTGAAGAGTTGAATAAGCATGCCAAGGGTGAAGCAGTAATTAGTACCGGTGTTGGTCAGCATCAAATGTGGGCGGCTCAGTATTTTGACTTTAAATCCCCAAGACTTTGGTTAACATCGGGAAGCATGGGTACTATGGGATTTGGCTTGCCTGCTGCTATTGGCGCGCAGTTTGCAAAACCGAATTTAGTGGTTATTGATATTGACGGTGATGCTAGCATCAGGATGAATTTGGGAGATTTAGAAACAGTAACTACTTACAATCTGCCTGTAAAGGTAGTTGTTCTGAATAATCTCGGTGATGGAATGGTTAAACAATGGCAAAAACTTTTTTTCAAAGGTCGTTTGTCAGCGAGTGATAAATCACTGCATAAAAAAGATTTTGTTAAAGCAGCAGAAGCAGATGGTTATGAGTATGCTGTTCGTCTCGAAAATAAAGCTGAATTATCAAACGTTATTAAAGAGTTTATGGACTTTGATGGGCCAGCTTTTATTGAGGTAATGATTGATCCAGATGCGGGTGTGTATCCTATGGTAGGACCTGGTATGACATTTGATCAAATGATTACGGGTGACCATATTCCTTCTCGCGATGTAAAATCCAATGCTAATACTGAAGTTGATTCATCCGAGATGTTTTAAACTGGCTGACTTCAATTTGCTAGTGATTAGTTTCTAATGTTTTTGAAAAGCTAGTTTATCTAATACTGCTAATAACAAGGCAGATATAACAAATGTAATGTGAATGATCGTGTACCACATGAGTTTGTCGTTATCGATGGATTCAGCTTTCATAAAAATGCGTAATAGGTGAATGGAAGATATTGCGACAATGGAAGCGGCTACTTTTAACTTTAAGGTGTTCGCATCCAATTTACCTAGCCAATCCAGTTTGTCAGTATCTTTGTCAAGATCAATTTTCGACACAAAGCTTTCATAGCTACTAAACATCACCATAACCACTAAACTGCCAACCAAAGACATATCAATCAGTGTTAACACTGTTAATATCAGATCAGACTCTTGCATGGTGAAAACATGTTGCAAAATGTGGATAACTTCTTGAAAAAATTTAATACCAAGTGCAAATACAGCAAGTGATAATCCAACATATATGGGAGCGAGTAACCAACGGCTTGCATACATGGTTTTTTCAACTAAAAGTTCAAGAGATTTCATTTTATTTGTAACCTTTGGGGATGTGATAAATCGCCTAACAAATGGTAATTACGCTTTAAGGATGTTTTCAAATTGTATTAATTTATTTTAAATAAGCACTTACTGCTTCTATGTATTAGACCACAAGTATCCTAGTTAAAAAGCTAAATCAAGAATCAGATGGAAAATTTTCTAGGTTTCAAGAAAATATTGAAACTAATGTGCATACAAACGATAGAAGCATCTGAGTAACTGGGAAATTGCCATTATTAAGATAATGGTTATGCAGTGTTGGTTTATGTGATTGAAAAACAATGTAAATCTATGTGTTATTAGCTGTTTTGTTTCTAAAAATAAGGCTACTTTATAGATTCTGCTCGTTCATAAAATAATAAGGGAGAGAGTTATGTCTAAAAGTCTTGTTGCTGAATGTATAGGCACATTCTGGTTAGTGCTAGGCGGGTGTGGCAGTGCGATACTGGCTGCAACATTTATATCTGATGGAGCCATGATTGGTGAGAGTACGCATTTCCCATTAGGTATTGGTTTAGTAGGAGTTTCATTAGCCTTTGGTTTGACCGTGGTTACCATGGCCTATGCTATTGGCCATATTTCTGGCTGCCATTTAAATCCAGCAGTTTCATTTGGTCTGATGGCAGCAGGTCGTTTTCCGGCGAGCCAATTAGTGCCATATATAATTGCCCAGGTGGTGGGTGCCTTGATAGCTGCAATAGTTTTGTACTTGATCGCAAGTGGTAATGGTAGTTATGGTGGCTTAGCTTCTAATGGGTATGCAGCACATTCTCCTGGTGGCTATAACATGATGGCTGCCCTCGTTTGTGAAATAGTGATGACCTTTATTTTCTTAATGGTGATAATCGGTGCAACAGATAAACGTGCACCTGCAGGTTTTGCACCTATTGCGATTGGTCTTTGCCTTACATTGATCCATTTAATTTCTATTCCGGTAACCAATACTTCTGTGAATCCAGCTAGAAGTACGGGTCCTGCAATTATGGAAATGTTTACAGGTATTGAAAATGCAGCAGTGGGTCAATTATGGCTATTTTGGGTCGCACCAATAATTGGTGCTCTTTTGGCAGGTTTTGTTTATAAAACTGTATTTGAATCCTCTGAAAGCTAGAATTTTTACTTTTAGTTTCGAAAAGGGCGCTTTTGCGCCCTTTTTTGTGTCTGTTATGATGTTAAGCCTAACTAAAGGATACTTTATGATAATTAAAAACGGGCTTTTGATAGGTGCAATTATAATTATTTGTTCTGCATGTTTAGATAATAACCATTCTAACAACAAGCCTGAAGTATCTAATATCAATTCTGAGGAAGTGCTTAATAGGCAACTTAAAACCTATGCAGAGGCTGAGTTAAATCCTCAACAGTTTAAAGCCGAGTTAAAAGAAAATTGCCCTCATTTTGGCAACGCCCTTCTAACCACTGCAGAAACTATCCAGCTTGGCACTAGAGTATTTAACGCTGGTGGTGTAAGTCTAACCAAGCGAATTTACGAAGGCACAGTCTATAAATTATTGTTTCAAATAAAGGATGATTGTGTAAATTTGAGTGACACTTTACAGGTAGGGCTGCATAAGGCGGCTGAATCAGAAGATCATCATGATCAAGCTTGGGCCTTACGTAATTCACTGGATCTGATTATGGGAGGGCCACCGTTAAAACCACCCGGTGCCCAATAAGCTTTGCCCATTGAATATTATTAGCAAACAATATTTTTTGAGTTCATGATTCTTAGTAAGCCCAGTATTTTAAGTTGGTTATTAATTTTTAAAGTTTTGTTATGGATGCCTGCTGGTTATGCGGGCGAAATCATTCCAACTGATAAAGAAAGTTTTGCACAAGAATACGAATACTTGGGAGTATTGTTAGAAAAAGTACGCAATAAAGAATCCGCAATTGCATATAAACCCAAAATAATTTCTGAGCTTGCTAGGATACAGTCTAGCATCGGTAAACAAAGTGATTATGAATCACTTTCACCTCTTGAGAAAAAGCTATTCGTGAGTAAATTTCAAAATAATAACCTTCATTGCGGATTTGTGACAAAGGTTATGGACGAGCGCAATAGACTCTTGCTGAATAAGGAAATTAAAAGCGAGTTAGGTGATGTTCTTGATCAGCTGATCCAATAATAGTAAACGAATAATTCTTTAAATTCTCAGCTGAATTTTAAACTGAATTCTAATCTTAAATCTGGGCCAAATTCTAGGCAATCATCATTTCAAGTGATCAAGTCATGTGTCAGTATCAGGCTATGCAAATTTATCTTTTCTCTCAGCTCTCAAGATTGTCTGTTAAGTTATTTTTCATTCTGATCTCGCTATTATTTACTTCTTCGTGCACATTGCTCTTACTTAATGGCAATTTGAGTTTGGGTAACTATGAATCTACAAGTCATAGTTTCACATGTAAATTGCCCGGAGGAACCTTAAGTAAAAAAGTAAAAGTTGAAGACCGTGCCAATGAGCTTGGTGAAACGGTTAACTTTTCACTGGATATAGGGTTACTGTGGCGAATTGATCACCTCGCTATTGGAAAACATAAACTTGCAAAGTTTGATGTTTCAGCAGATAAAAGACAGCAGTTAGAATCAGCCAAAGAAAATTATATAAATTTGTATTTGGCTCAACATACAGAAAAAGTAGAAGTGCAGTGGGAACAATATGTAGTAGTGAATAAGGCAGAACTATTATTGATTAAAGCCTATGTTAAATGGGATGATATTGAAGAAGAGAGGGAATTACTTTTTTCAGTTGATGGTAGTCATTTGAATGTTATTCACTATGCACAAAATCTATCTAGTAACTTACAATCGTTTACTACAGGAGCAATTGGGTTTTATAAAGGCTGTGAATTCTACTGATTCTGGTTAATAGATTTCTATAAACTGCTTTTTTAGTTTGCACTGACTGTGCGTGAGCTGGCCCAATGTCTTAATTTCTCAACCTTTTCTGCCATAACGACAGACAGCGGTTTGGTGCTGAGTAACTCTTCTAGTAGTTGTATTTGTTTTAATGGTGAACCCTCAGCATGGGCAGCATATAATGAAGATACGACTGCCTGCTCTATCTCGGCTCCTGAGAACCCTTTGCTGATGAGCGAAAGTCTATCCAAATCAAACTTGTCTTCCGACACGTCACGTTTATTTAAATGAATACGGAATATTTCTTGTCTAGTTTCTTGGTCAGGCAGGTCAACAAAGAAAATTTCATCCAAACGGCCTTTGCGTATTAGTTCTGGAGGAAGCGCTTCAATATTATTTGCAGTAATGGCTAAAAATACCGGGTGTTTCCGTTCAGCCATCCAGGTCAGTATTGTACCTAGTACACGATCACTCGTTCCAGTTGTGTCATCGCCAGAACTAATACCTTTTTCAATCTCATCGATCCACAACACACATGGAGACATCACCTCTGCAGTTTTTATGGCTTCACGAAGGTTTTTTTCAGTTTCACCAATAAACTTGTTAAATAAGCTTCCCATATCTAGACGTAGTAAAGGTAAGCCCCATACACCTGCAATCGCTTTAGCCGTTAAGCTTTTGCCACTACCTTGCACACCAATGAGTAAAACTCCTTTTGGCCGGTCCAAACCTTTAGGAGGTTTTTCTGAAATAAAAATTTCTTTGCGATGTTTTAACCATTTTTTTAATTTTTTCATGCCTGCAACATCAGAAAACTTTGCGGTGTCGTATTCGAAAGACAAACCATTGTCTTTGCTCAATAGACGGTATTTGGCAGCCATAACTTCTGGCAAGTCGGATGTAGTGAGTGCACCGTCTTCAGCGATAGCACTGCGTGCCAGTTTTCGTACATCTTGTTCAGGCAGACCGGTCAGGTTTCTAGCTAACAACTCAACTACCTCATTGTCTTGAATAACATGCTGGGTAGCGTTTTTACCTTGCCAACGAATGGCTTCTTGGATAATGATATTTGACAGTTCTTTGCTAGTAGGTAGGCGTAATTCAAAATGTGCGACAAATTTCTCTAGCTCAGCAGGTATCTTCAAGTTGTGACTTACGAAAACTAAAGTATTTGGATAGTTGTCATATTGCAAGGCTATTTCTTTGATCGTGCGAATGTTAAAGGGATCTTCTATATAAGGGTGAAAATCCATAAATAAATAAATGCCTGATTTAGAGCCCCCTCGAATATGTCGCAATGCTTCCAGGGGTTCCTTGTTAAAGGCTTGGGGTTGCATGTCTAGTATATCTATTCTTTGTAGCCCTTCGGTTACTGCCCATTTATATAGTGGATACGGGGACTCAACCACTAATTGAGTAAATAATTTCAACACCTGTGCTTCATCATGAGTCTCAATGACCACAATGGGAGTTTTGGATTTAATTAAGATCTTTAGGTCATTAAGCCCTTGCATGTATAGGTGCCTTGAATTCGAGAAAAAGTTAAATTGTCATTCGTTTTGCATGTTTTAGCATCGAATTCAAGGCTTATGCAAGAAATTGCATACCCAAGTGTGCGATAAGGTGGACTATTAGAAAGCTGTATGAAGCCGACAATATAAAGTGGTTCATCGCTGCATTTTATTTATCTAATCATTGATTAGTCTGTTTGGCATTTTTAATATCTTTAAGATATCGTTGCACTAACTAAAAATATAACTAACTTAATAAATGAACGATCAAAACAATAATGAGTTACGAGAAATACGTATAAATCCAATTGTGCCGACTGAATCTGTGCTGGTGTCTACTGCGCGTGGCCTACGCCCAAGAAAAGATGAGAAGCCTTTTGAAACTAGCAAGGCATCCAGGGTGGAAAAATGTCCTTTTTGCAAAGGTAATGAAGATAGAACACCTCCCACAATAAGCAGCTGGCCAAATGAAGATGAGTGGAATATCAGAATTGTTGAAAACTTATTCCCGGTGCTAAGCGATAAACAAAGTGCTCAAAACTTAAGTTTCGGGTTACAGCATGTTATAGATGGTTATGGTCGTCATGAAGTTGTAATTGATCATGATAATCACTCTATCCATGTAGATCATATGTCACAACAGCATTTACAAGCATTATTCAAAATCTATCGTGACCGAATGCAAGTATTGTATGATAGTGATTCACGTATTAAATATGTTCTAGTATTTAAAAACTTTGGACCTGCAGCAGGCGCAAGTATTGCACACACACATAGTCAAATTGTAGCAATGCCAGTAGTGCCAGAAAATGTGGCAACAGAGTTACAGCATTCTTTTGCACATTATGAAAAATATAATCAAAACATATTTTCACATTTAGTAGATGAGGCACTCACCTTTGAAGCTACCATTTATGATCGTGAGTCTGGCGAAGTGCGACGTAAGATTGATGTAGGTCAATATGTTATCGAAAAAACCAAACGTTTTATTGCTATTAAACCTTTTGCCAGTAAGTTTGAGTGGGAAGTTCAAATTTTCCCATTATATTCACAAGCAGATTATCTGGAATGTAGTGATGAAGATTTAGAAGATTTTGCAGGGCTACTAAAGCGCACAATGTTACGATTAAATAAAGTTATTGGTGGTGCACAATATAACTACTTTTTGCACTCAATACCGCATGGGGATGAATTTAAAAAGCATAACGATAGTTACCAGTGGCATTTAGAAATATGTCCACGTACCAGTATACCAACGGGCTTTGAGCTGGGATCAGGCTTGTTTGTGAGTACCGTTAGCCCTGAAGATGCTGCGAAAGAATTACGCGAGGTAGAAATTGACTGAGTTTAAAAAAATCAAAATAATTAGATGAATAGATAACCTGCTAAGGAGGCTAGAAAGTTAGAATGACTAGCCTCTCAGTATTTGTAATAAGTATCTAAATCTAAAAATCTGCCCCAGCAAGAGGCATAACTTTTTCTAGTTCATTATCAAGAAGCGCATTGATCTTGTTATCAATCAGGTAAAATCTTAAAACTATGTTTTTAGGTAGAACTTCTTGAAATTTACCTAGATAAATTTGTTTAATCTGTATTTCCCTGCCTTGAATTCGGAAGTTTTGTGCAGACATGTTTGATGCACTTTGCTCAGAAATAGAATTGTCTTCATGCTTAGTATTATATTTTTGAATCAGCTCAAATTCTTCTTTGATTATACTGTCTAATTCTTTTTCGTAACCTTCATAGACCGCCCAAAAAGCTGCACTTTGACTGTTTGTGAGCTTCATTGAGCTAGCAATCATTTCTTTCTTTTTCTCATTAAATTCCATGAGAGAGTTGTCTAAATCTTTTGCAAATACAGGTGCGCTAATAAATATGAAAGAGCCAAGTAAAACGAATAAAAATCTCATTGTTTCTCCAAAATAAGATAGGTTGTGATAATCAAGGGCTGTGATAATAAGAGTATAATTACAATATTGGAATCTCTAGTTGATATTATTTTAACTTGCTCTTAATAACATGCATGATTGTAAGGTTATTATTTTAATTGCTAATGATCATAAATCTCAGGATTATTTATAACTTATTATATCTTCTTATTACCTGTTGGTTTTTATGCATAATTAACTTTAGATTGATTAGTATTGACTGAAGCGCATAGTTATAAATATTTATAATCTGGAATTAAATTAACGTGTTACGTAAGCAAATACCATTTGGAACGGTGATCATTATTTTGGTTGTTGTGTTTCATGTTGTATCTTTAGTGGGGTTGATTGATTTACTGAGGTGGTTATCCATGACATCAGAGTTTTGGCAATCTCAGTTGGGCATAATGAGTTTGCTCGGCTTTGCAGTATTTATGATTATAGGGGTGCATACCATTGAGGCATGGGCATGGGCCTTTATATATTTAAAACTAGGGGAGTTTAAAGAATTAAGTAAAGCTTTATATTTTTCCGTTGTTACTTGTACTGCACTAGGTTATGGAGATATAACACTCTCAGAACGATGGCGAATATTAAGCACTTTTGAAGCAATGGGTGGGCTTCTTTTGTTTGGTGCAAGCACTGCTTTTTTAATCGGGTTTATGCAAACACTTTTCAGTTATTAAGTATCCTTAAAGCTGAATTTATTTAGATTGGCCACGTCGAATTATCACCAAAATAGTTTAATATTTATCTATGGACCAAATACCACCAAAAGAACAAACCAAAGAGAACCACACAAGGCAATCAAGGCAAATAGGCAAAGGCATGATTGTTATTGCCTGGGTGTTAATTTTTGGCATGTTAGTTTGGTTTTTTGGTGTATTAGAAAAGAATAAACGTAATCCTAATCAAAATATTAGTACTCAAGTATTGGGTAGTGGTGAAAAAGAAGTGGTATTGGAAAGCGGTTCATACGGGCACTACATTGCAACGGGTGAGATTAATAATACAAAAGTGACATTTTTGGTGGATACAGGGGCTAGTTATGTTTCCGTCCCGGAGCAAGTAGCCAATAAAATCGGCTTGGAGAAAGGTGCAGAGATGCGGGTATCCACCGCAAATGGCACTGTTTCAGTTTATTCAACAATATTAGACGAAGTCAGTATTGGTGAAATTAAACTTTATGATATAAAAGCAGATATTAATCCACATATGAAAGCTGATGAAATATTATTAGGCATGTCTTTCCTGCGTGATCTCACCATTACCCACAAAGGTGATCAATTAACGATAAGGCAGTAAAAGCACACTTTTTTTATTGAGTTAATAGTGCGTCAGTTAATCTCTTGAATATATTATCAATCACTTCACTACTTTCAATCGAACATGCTGTTAAAGTATGTAGTCTTTGTATATAAATATATTACTATAGTAAGTATTCCAAAAAAAATTTTATAAACTGAATCGTGTGATAGAAATGTCTAATAGAATTACATTATGGCAAGCTTTTAAAAGTGTGGTGTCATCATTTGTGGGTGTCCAAAGCAAAGAAAATCATCAGCGTGATGCGATGTCTGATGAAAATTTAGTGCCTATTATTGCAGTAGGGATTGTTTTGGCAATCCTATTGCATGTTTTTATTTATGTGGTTGTAAAAATTATAGTTTGGCAAGCTGGAGCAAGTTAAGATGCAAAATAAAAACTCTTATGAGTAAACCTTTAGCATTAGTGGTAGGTGCAGGTGAGGGGCTTGGAGATAGTTTAATTTCAACTTTATCCAAGTCAGGTTACCAAGTAGTTGCATTGAATAGGTCAATTCATCAAAAAGAAAATCCCCCTAATCTTGATAGAACATCAATAAAACAAATCGATTTGTCCAATTCAACCATGGTGAAAACCACTATGAATGAGATTGTTCAGGAGTATGGAATTCCAGCTGTAGTAATACATAACCCAGCACAATTACATATAAAGCCATTTTTAGAAACATCAGTTGAAGACTTTGAGTTAGCATGGAAGTCAATGGTGTTATCTGCCGTAAACGTGTTGCATTCAGTAATCCCACCAATGCTTCTACAGGGAAAAGGAACAGTTATCGTATCGGGTGCAACAGGAAGTATACGTGGCGGCGCAAATTTTTCAGCTTTTGCTTCAGCTAAGTTCGCATTGCGAGGCTTAACTCAATCATTAGCGCGAGAGTATCAGAAACAAGGTATTCATATCGCACATGTAATTCTAGATGGAATTCTGGATACTGCGCGAAGCCGCAAGTTACATAATCTGGACCCAGCAGAAATGATGTCCACGGAAGATGTCGCTAATGCTTTTTTACAAATCATTCAACAACCACCAAGTGCGTGGACTCATGAGCTTGATTTAAGACCACAATCTGAAACTTTTTAAGGGTGGAGGATATTCATCAGACTGAAGTACTTATTGTTGGTGGTGGGCTCAGTGGATTACACACCGCGTATGAATTACATAAACGTGGTATTGGTTTTTTGCTGGTTGAGGCAAGAGATCGGTTAGGTGGGCGAATACTTTCTTATAATGAAGGAAGCTCCCAACACAAGAAATCTGAATATGACGCAGACAAAGCTGCTATCGATCTTGGGCCAAGTTGGTTTTGGCCGGGACAGTCTCATATTCTTGGACTTATTAAAGAATTAGGATTGACTGATAGTGTTTTTATGCAGGCTGCAGACGGTGATGCGCTATATGAAGATAATCGGGGCAACATTCAACGTGGATTGACCGGTATGTCTATGGCTGGTGCATATCGCATGCAAGGTGGCATACGAAAAATCACAAATGTCTTGAGTCAAAAAGTACCATCAAAATCTCTTCTTAGTAACGCAGTGGTTACTGAAATTGAATATAAGCAAGAGAAGATAAACAGCACCGTCTTGATAGATGATTATGCAGCAGTGATTAACAGTAATGTTGTTGTACTGGCTTTACCGCCTCGAATAGCATTATCTTCTATAAAATTCATACCACAATTTTCTCAACAGCGAAAAGATGAGCTTAATGCTGTGGCAACGTGGATGGCGGGGCATGCAAAGTTCGTAGCCATTTACAAAGATAATTTCTGGAAAGATGCTGGATTTTCCGGTGATGTGATTAGTCATCGTGGTCCTTTGCAAGAAATACATGATGCTTCTTCAAAGAATAGTGAGTTGAATGCACTATTTGGGTTTGTCAGTGTGCAAGCAAAGTCTAGAAAAAAAAGAGAAGATGAATTAGTTAAGATGGCGATAGCGCAATTGACAAGATTATTTGGCGACTCTGCTGCACAGCCTGCCGAAGCTCATTTGAAAGATTGGGCGTTTGATGATCAAACCTCTACAGATCTTGACCAAGAGATTCTTAAATATCATCCTACTAATGATATTGTTAATGCAACTGAGAGTTTGTGGGGTAATCAATTAATTTGGTCGGGTTCCGAATCAGCGAATAGCAGTAATGGGTTTTTAGAAGGCGCACTTGTAGCTAGTTTAAAAACAGTTTTCACTTTTGAGAGTAGAGCAAGAGTAGATCATAAGGCTAATTAAAGAGCTGTGATCTAGCTATCTCTGTAATTTGAATTACACCAGGATGTTTTATTTTTCTTTCAGGTGATATTGCGTAATACGTTTCTTTAAGGTTTTCTATAGTACCTATTGCACGTGAGTTATACATTTTTTCAACTTCATTAGAGATGGCAGTGGGTGAAGGGAAAATACCAACACTTGCTTCACCAAATGCCTTGAGTAATGCACTGTCATCAAATTCAGCTAAGATGTTGGGTGATACATTAATATGCTCAAACCAATCATCTAAATTACGACGCAAAACGCTTGTTTTCACTGGCATAAGCATAGGCGCATCATCTAAAGATTCTGGAAATTTTTTGCGATATGTCTTTGCTAAATTTTTCTCTGCAAAAAAAGATACTGTACTATCGCCTAGTAAATGGTTATACGCCTTAACATTTAGTCCGGTTGGAAGCGGACTGTCTGACAGAATAAGGTCTAGTTTGTGTACGGCTAAGTCACCTAATAACTTTTCAAGGTTACCTTCATAACAAACAATGCGAATTTTGTCTTCTAACCCAAGCACTGGCTTTAATATTCTATATGCGATCAGCTTGGCGATAGAGAATACGACACCGACATTAAGCTCTTGAGGCTTGCCGGGTTCTTTGCTGTTCAGTCGTTGTGTAAGTTCTGACCCTAACGAAAAGATTTCATCAGCATAGATATTTACTACTTGACCGGTATCAGTAAGCACTAGTCCACGGCCTTGACGTTGGAATAATGGTTCTCCTACCGATTCCTCTAATAGTTTTAATTGGCCGCTGATGGTTTGTGGTGTGATATGTAAAAGCTGTGATGCCTTGGTAATGCTACCTTCACGAGCGACGGTCCAGAAATAAAGTAAATGATTGTAATTGAGGTGACGCATGGGTTCGTATAACTATATTGTTGTAAGTATGTTCAATAATGCCTGAATGATAATATAAGGAAAAGTCGATATATTATTACATATAATAAGGAAAAACCGATGTACTGTTGGAATCCCAAACTAACCGAATGGCATATAAATTAGCTACATTAAAATCGAACTATCAGACAAAAATAAACGAATTGTAAGGATGCATTTCAAAGTCTAGTCTATAGACATCTTAAATAAAAAGTTACTAGAACTGCGAAAATAAACTATGCAAATAAATATAGAAACAAACAACTATCTTCTTCCTAAATATTTGCAAGAAAGTATCGAAGAAAGTATACGGCATACTTATAGAAATATGAGCAGAGATATCAATAAAATCACATTGCAGCTGCATCATGAATGCAAATCAGATAGGAGCATCGAAAGCTGTTGTGAAATACACGTTCAAACCAGAATTTTACCAGTAGTTTGTGCGCAGCAAAAATCTAAAGATGTGTTTTCAGCCATTCATGCCGCAGCAACTTCTGCTAAACAAAATGTGTTAAAAAAGTTGAGTAGATTCAACAGATTCAACGTAAATGAAATACCTTGGAAGTTTTATCTGGAAGGTTGATGATTAACTTTAGAGAACACTAAAATTTATTTTAGTGATTTGTTTTCAAGCCAGTGGTGATGAAGGTACTAATTTTAATATCTGTTAAGAGTCACTAACATTTTTTAAAAGCTGTAGGAAATAAAGTGGAAGAAATATATATAGATATGCATGGCTTTGAGCCTGATGAGGAGTTAAGACAGCATATAGTTCAAAAATTTTATTCAGTTTTTGGTCTCAAGCAGTATATGTTGCGTAAATTTTCCATAAAATTATTCCATGAAAACTACGAGCGAGGTGATGCCTGTGTGCGTTGTAGCGTTCAGGCTGATGTAAAAAATCAGCCTGTGGTAATTACTGAGTTAACATCACCAAGTGCTATAACTGCTATCGATTTAGCGATCGAGCATGCAAATTTGAAGTTATCTCATAGAATTAATGGAAATAAGGAAATTCAGAAAAGGGTGCAGCAAAAAAGAGATGACCCACTTCATCATTAAAAGCTCTTCAGTGTTTTTTCAGCAATCTAATGCTAGATTTCAAAATCTGTATTCAAAATTTTAGGAACCTGAATATTTTTTAGTTGCACGTATCTTGGTAACCCCTCTTTGTAAGGAGGGTACGCTTCACCTTTTATGAGTGGTTGCAGGTATGTTCGACAACGTTCAGTTATCCCTAGACCGTCTTTGGTGATATAACTGCGCGGCATCATTTTCTCAACATTGGCTACTTTTGCTAAAGTGGTGCTACCAATTTTCCACTTATAAGGTTTGTTAGAAGTTCTTACAATAGTAGGCATCACGGCAGTTTTGCCTTGCAATGCAAATTGCACTGCTGCTTTACCCATTGCGTAAGCATGATCAACATCAGTCTTAGAAGCGATATGTCTAGCTGCGCGTTGTAAATAATCAGCTACTGCCCAGTGATACTTATAACCATGTTCTTGTTTAATCATATCGGCAATTACAGGTGCAACACCGCCCAATTGTTTGTGGCCAAATGCATCTGTATTACCTGAGTCTGCTAGAAAGGTGCCGTCTTCAAAACGTGCTCCTTCGGAAACACAAATCACACAATATCCATATTTTTCTACACAATCTTTAACTCTGTTGAGAACTAACGATTTATCAAAAGGAATTTCAGGGAAAAGAATGATGTGTGGTGCATCTCCTTTTTCTAGTTTAGCGAGACCACTTGCCGCGGCAATCCAACCTGCATGTCTGCCCATCACTTCCATTACAAATACTTTGGTAGAGGTTTCCGCCATTGATTTCACATCAAACGCGGCTTCTCGAATGGATACGGCAACATATTTAGCCACCGAACCAAATCCTGGGCAGTTATCGGTGACTGGTAAATCATTATCAACGGTTTTTGGAATGCCTATACATTGAATGGGGTAACCCATTTTTTTGCTTAGTTGAGAAACTTTGAGTGAAGTATCTTGTGAATCTCCACCGCCATTGTAAAAGAAATAGCCAATATTGTGGGCTTTGAAAACTTCAATCAGTCTTTCATATTGCTCACGACTTTCTTCAACACTTTTTAACTTGTACCTACAAGAACCGAAAGCTCCTGAGGGTGTATGTTTGAGCGCAGCAATAGCGCTGGCCGATTCTTTTGTTGTATCAATTAAGTCTTCGGTCAGTGCACCAATAATCCCATTTCGGCCTGCATATACTTTGCCTATTTTATTTTTATGCTTGCGTGCGGTTTCGATAACTCCGCATGCGGTAGCGTTGATGACGGCGGTAACCCCACCAGATTGTGCATAAAATGCATTTCGTTTTTCCATGATGTATTGACTCTATAAAATTATTGTTTAAGTTTTATTACGTTTGATAATGGTAGCTTGTTAAACCAGAATTTACCCGCTTCTGCCCAGCCATTCATGGCCAGATTCTTCTAGGCCAAGTTTAGCCAAAGCCAACTGGGCTCAATCAATTTCAGCTAGGGTCAATTGGTTGCCATCCATAGGTTTATTCAATTAACAACTATTTTTATACTATTTTAGCTAATTAGAGTAGTTGGCGTCGCCTTCATTCTCGATTATGGTATTCCGCTATCTAGTATATATGGAGTAGTGGTCATGCGAGTAATTTTATTAGGTGGACCCGGTGCAGGTAAAGGTACACGCGCCAAGTTCATTGAAGAGCTTTTTAATATCCCACAAATATCAACGGGTGACATGTTGAGAGCAGCTGTGAAAGCAGGAACACCTTTAGGGCTTGAGGCTAAAAAGGTGATGGAAGCAGGCGGGTTGGTGTCTGATGAAATTATTCTAGGATTGGTCAAAGATCGCATTACTGAAAGTGATTGTGCAAAAGGTTATATCTTTGATGGGTTTCCACGCACGTTAGCTCAAGCAGAGAGCCTTAAAGCTCAGGGTGTAGATATTGATTTTGTTGTAGAGATTGATGTAAGTGATGAAGAAGTGATTAAAAGAATGACAGGTCGGCGTGTGCATCCAGCGTCTGGCCGTACCTATCATATCGTTTTTAACCCACCAAAAGTAGAAGGTAAAGATGATGAAAGCGGTGAAGATTTAATACAACGCGATGATGATAAAGTGGAAACGGTTAAAGAACGTTTAAAAGTTTATCATGATCAAACAGAACCACTCATAAATTACTACACTACTTGGTCAAATAGTGGCGATAGTGATGCGCCTAAATACAGAAAAATTGGCGGTGTGGATACTGTTGAAGAAATACGTGACCAAATCAAAAGCGCATTAAGTTAGAAGCCGTTGAAAATCCTGGTTGCCATCGCCTCATTATTTGCGGTGGCTTGGTATTGGCAGGATAGTCTTCGTAGTCGCGAATTTGCATTGAAGAAATGTCGCAGCTTGTGTGATGAACACAACGTACAGTTTTTGGATCAGTCTGTGCATGTTGCACGAACACGCTTAAGTAAAACAGCCCGCCATAATTTATTCATCCGTAGATTTTATGCATTTGAGTTTAGTATAGGCGGAGCTGATCGGCATCACGGCGTGGCAGTTATATCACGTGAAAGGGTGGAGTATCTTTCTTTGCTTCATCCAGATGGTGAGATTATCGAGGGTAGTTTGCCCAATTCATAAGAACTACTAAGAAAAAAATTCTAAAATACTAGACACTAATTAAATAACCTTGGTTGTTTAGACTCTGAATTGTGTAACTGCCCACTCCTCTTTGTTAGCAGTAATACGTAAGCATGAGACGCCGTGTCGTTGAGTGCGTGTTTCACCTGCAGGACCAGGGTTAAGCACCCACGGATCCTTATCGAGATCACAGACTAAGCGATGGCTATGTCCATAAATAATAGCTTTAGCATGAGGAAAACTAGCTCTGAGTTCTTGATGCCAAACATCATACTCAGAAAAATGTTCATCACCGTGAGTGATGGCGATGGTGCCACCAGGTAATGTTATCTCAGCAATTTGTGGGATCTTTTCTAATGCTTGATGCTCAGAAAAATTCCATTGCTCAGGATTGTCGTTATTGCCACAAACTGAAACGACCTCTTGGCTAATCTCATGCAGTTGCTTGATGACTTCAATGGACCCAATATCACCTGCATGCAAAATTAGGTTGCATGAATTGAGATGATTTAAAATATTTGGGTTGATGTAACTATGCGTATCCGAAAGCACACCAATGGTTACGTCGTCATGCTCAGAGAAGTTGAAGCTTTTTTTATTCTGGTTTTTGTTTGCACTATTCATACCGTATATTTAATGCGTTTCATGATGACTAGGCAATATTGCTTAGCAGATATATTTTACCCGCGAAGAGTTTCAATCTATTAGCCAACCAATCTCTTGAGCAGTTTTATTACCTATAACACAACTCTTCAGGCTGCTGGCCATTTTTGAGGTCGTTTCACTGCTTGCGATTTTAGCAGCCATTATCTCTGCACGTTTTTGAGGGTATAACGGACTTAAGTTTGGATCGCCCAAGCCATCTGGTATTTGAGGGTTGCCATACGCATCATATTTGTCACTTGCACCGACGGTATGTAATAACTCATGTGCAATCACAATATTGTTTTGTTTGGCTTGTTCGTTACTTGCAAAGGCATGCACGATGCCTAGCAATCCTTTTTGTATGCCTAATGAGTGCTCTAATTTTTCGTTGGTGTTAATATCATGGTATAGCACAAACATGCGCACACGATGTTTATTTGATTTTTCGTCTGGTGTATTTTTCATAGCCCACCAACGTAATTTCATGCTCCAGAATGCAATTTTTAAAGGGTTGGCATTTACACCTGGAGGTTTTGGTGGGAGCGTTGAAACCCTCTTTCCTAAACGGGTAATTGTCGGCGTTGAACTAACGACATCATATTTTTCACTTTCCCTTTTAATAAACTTATCAATACTGGAAAAATTTTTAATGCTCAAATTATCTATATAATGGCTTGCCTGTTCACTTGTATCGGCATTGATAGGAAAAATTACAACCTCAAGAGGCTTATACCAGCCCTGAGTGACTAGTTTTTGGTCTTGGGTGTATAAGAGAACAGCACCTAGAATGAAAATTAATATTAGAATTCTTAAGTTTTTAAAGGTAAAAATGCGCATTTGATTAGCATAAGATTTATACTTTATATAACAACAAATCTTAGATTACTGGCTTAAAATCAAAGCCGTTTGGTATAGTTTTAATGAACTCATGATGCATAAAATTGAACTACAGTCTGGCAAATTTTCATTTTATGCCGATGCACGTGAGTCTATTCTGGATGCTGCAATTCGAGCAGGTGTGCCACTAAACTATGGTTGCAGTAATGGCAACTGTGGTTTGTGCAAAGCTAAAGTGGTTTCTGGTGAAATAGAACCCATTCGGTTGCATGATTTTGTTATCGGCGATGCAGATAAAATACAAGGTCATGCGCTGATGTGCTCAAACTCTTGCCAGAGTGACGTTATTATTGATGCTGAAGTAGTAACTAGTGCAAGTGACATACCTGTGCAACAACTTCGCATTAAAGTTCGTAAAATTAATTTTATTAGTAGTGATTTGGCGATCATTACCTTGCAAGTGCCGCGCTCAGTGCGCTTACGGTTTATAGCGGGTCAGTATGTAAGGGTATTTGATGATCAACAACGCTCTCATGAATATGCAATAGCAAGTTGTCCATGTGATGAGAAGCGCATTGAATTCCATGTGCGTAAGTTGCAAGAAGATGCATTCTCAAACATGGTATTTAACCAACTTGGTATAGGAGACTGGTTAAATATAGAAGGCCCATACGGTGACTTTGTGGTGGATGATTCAAAGGAGTCGCCAATTGTTATGATTGCTTTTGATACCGGTTTCGCAGCGATTAAGAGTTTGTTAGAACATGTCACTGCGCAAGATAATGAGAGGCCGATATACTTGTTTTGGCTGGCTTGTGGTATTGAAGGTCTGTATGCAGATAACCTATGTCGATCATGGGATGATGCATTAGATGAGATGCATTACATACCGTTACACATGACAAGAAATGTTAATGACATACTAGATAGTGAATATGATGGTTTATGCATAGTTGAAGATATCTTTACTGAATCTCTTCATCATGTAGAGCATGTTAAATATGCTGAGGTATTTATGGTTTCGCCTGAGCCTGTGGCAAAGTTAATGCATCATTTATTGGTAGAACGAGGTTTTCAAGAGAATAATATTTATCATGAAGTTATACGTGGTAATCCTAATTTAAAATGTATACATAGTGAAAATAGTGCAAGTTAGTCATGATTGATTGTAAATGTTGTTTTGCAATTACGTTGATAAAAGAAGATTTTTCTTGTGAACATGCTCAAATGGTTGCACGACGTGCAGGGCCTGATGCGGCTTGTGCTTCAGAATCGGCTAGCCAACGTTGCCAGCAACTATACTATGAATTAAAAGCAGTTGGATTACCTGCATTTGATGCTGAAGATGATTTGTTAAAAACACCTGCAAGTGTGTTTTCAAAAATACAATTCGGAGGCTTGCTTGGTTTGGTGAAAATCCTGCCTAAAGATGATCTAAATGTATCGAATGGCACTAACGAGATTGCAAGGGTCGAGAATATACATCAATTATTAGAGCAAGCGGTTGCCCACTTTAATACAGTGAACAACATACCTTATCCAGAGCTGGTGCCTACAATGACTGCATATAAAATCAAACGGAAAAGATAATACTTAAGGAGTTACGATGACATTTCAAACGATCATATCCGTTGAGGATCTAAATAAGAATATAAACAATCAAGATTGTTTTATATTTGATTGTAGATTTTTGCTTAAAGATCCTGAGGGTGGATTAAAAAAATTTAATCAGGGACATATACCGGGTGCACAGTATGCGGATATGGATAAAGATTTAGCTTCTCCCATGACAGCGACTAGTGGTCGTCATCCTCTACCAAACCCAGATGAACTAGTACATAAATTAAAATTGTGGGGAGTGAATAATTCTTCACAAATAATTTGTTATGACGATATGTCAGGTGCCTTTGCTGCACGTATGTGGTGGTTACTTAAATGGCTGGGGCATGAAAACATAGCGGTTCTTGATGGCGGCCTTGATAAGTGGACCGCTGCAGGGTTAGGTGTGGATACAAGTGTTAAAAAAAGCGAGCCTGGATTATTTAGCGGCCAACCTAATAATGATATGTGGGTAGATGTCGGGTTTGTTCAAAAACAACTAACTGAACATAAAATAACGCTTCTGGATGCCAGATCGAGCGAACGATTTACTGCACAAGATTCCAAAACGGATCCCGTTGCAGGTCATGTTCCGGGTGCATTGAGTTTTCCTTTTTCGGGCAATCTAACCAAGCAGGGAATATTTTTATCCAAGGATGAATTGCGCAAACGTTTTACTACGTCATTGGATAATTCGGACAATAAAGAGGCGATCGCTATGTGTGGGTCTGGTGTTACCGCTTGTCATAATTTGCTCGCCATGAGCGTAGCCGGGTTGCCGATGATTAGGTTATTTGTTGGATCATGGAGTGAATGGATTAAAGATAAAAGTCGGCCCGTGGCAACCGGTGAAGCTTGAATTTCAGATTGCTCTACATAAGCAAAATCTCATGTAAAACTGTTAAGTATCGTAATAAAGCACAGAAAATCAATTACTTTAACGTTTTCGTCATCTCACTAGCCCCGCCTATAAGCTAGATTCTAGAGATCGTTCACAGAGCAAACTATTATTATCATTGAATATAAACTATCCAGCGCAAAATGACGCTGGGCGTATATGTGTACCCTTAACAAGTACCTTAAATAAAGGCTAATAACATTTCTCAAGTAAGCCCAAATATGCTGGCAAGTGATAATGCTGCCAAGCTACCCATTGACGCGAGACCATCTTTGCTGGATGTGGGGGCATTGCCGTTTGCAGTTGCATTGTTACGCGCTAATGATGGAACAGTAGTATTGGTTAATCACCTTATGAGTGTGATATTGCGTTGTAGTGAAGAGAAACTTAAAGGTAAAACTATCCCGGGTTTGTATGATAACGGACAACAAAGAAGTGCAGCATTCAAGTTACTAAAGAAAAGCACTTTTGTACCACCTAAACAAATTCAGATTACAAATTTCGATAATAATACCTTAACCATAACTGCAGCATCTTCATTAATAAAGCATCAAAATCAACTTTGCATTCTGGTTGCGTTTCAGGCGCCAAGTACTGATGCTACGAATGTAAAACGTTTACGCATTGCTATTGAACGCCATAATATGGCTTTACAGGCTGCACAAGTTGGTATCTGGAGTTGGGACTTAATGTCTAATCGCATCGCATGGGATGACACGATGCATACTCTTTTTGGAATCAAACCTGGAGATTTTACGGGTAAGCAAAGAGAGTTTTTAGAATACATGCTGCCAGAAGATCGAGAAGAACAAGTAGAAATTGGCAAAAGGTATTACCAGGAAGGTGGAAAATTTGATACCAAGTTTAGAATCCTGCGGCCAGATGGTGAAACACGCGTAATTATTAATCGTGGTGAAGCCACAAAAAACAGTCAAGGCATAGTGATCAGTGTGGTGGGTGTTTGTTGGGATGTAACCGAAAACTTTGCTTTGAGTGCAAAGATTGAGCATCAGGCATTGCATGATCCTCTTACAGGCTTGTTGAATCGATTCGAAATGCAGCAACGGTTGGATGCTCTTATCCAATCCTTAAGTTTAGATCCAACTGAAAATACATTTTGTTACTTTGATTTAGATCGATTCAAAGTAGTAAATGACACCTGTGGACACGAAGCTGGAGATGAATTGCTTAGGCAAATTGCAGAGCATTTAAAGCCCTATATTACTGAAAAGGATACTTTTGCACGCATGGGTGGCGATGAGTTCGCTCTGATAATGACGAACTGCTCGGGTGATGAGGCAAGAAAAGTTGCAGAAACGCTGCTGCAAGCTATTCAAAATTTTCATTTTGAGTGGACAGGTAACGTATTTGATATAGATTTAAGTATGGCATTAGTGCCTATCTCGCCAGAAAAGAATGTTAGTGAAATATTAGGTACAGCCGATGTAGCACTATCTGCCGCAAAAGATGGTGGGCGTGGTCGCATTCATGAGTATCGGCCACATGACTCCACAGTGATTCGACGCCATGATGAGATGCACTGGGTGCTTCAGTTGGAGGACGCATTGCGATCGGATCGATTCCAGTTACACTTTCAGCCGATAATGCCTTTGCAAAATGATAGTGATGAAGGCTTACATTATGAAGTGCTGTTACGTGTGTTAGATGAATCAGGCGCACCAATGTCTCCTGTAGAGTTGCTAAATGCTGCTGAACAATTTGATATGGCGACACGCGTGGATAATTGGGTGGTGAATGCCGTGTTTGATTGGTTGATTAAACATCCGGATCATCTACAGAAACTAAGTCTGTGCTCGATTAATTTATCAGGCGCATCGATTGGCGATCCAAACTTTTTGGTTTTCTTGAAAGAGAAATTACAAGACTCCCAAATCCCATTACAAAAAATAAGCTTTGAAGTAACTGAAAATGCTGCAATTAAAAATATTCTCAAAGCACGTGACTTCATTGACACTATTAAAGAATATGGCTGTAAGTTTGCATTAGATGATTTTGGTAGTGGGCATTCTTCTTTTGCATACTTGAAAGATTTACCTGTTGATATCCTAAAAATTGATGGCATGTTTGTGAAAGGTATTCACTTAGAGCCGGTTAATTATGCAATGGTTAAAGCTATTAATGATGTTGGCCAAGTGATGAAAATGAAAACCATTGCTGAATATGTAGAAAATGAAGAGATTTGTAATTCCTTAAAAGAAATTGGGGTTGATTATGGTCAGGGTTATTATTTTGGTAAGTCTGAGAGCCTGGATGAGATCATTGTTGTCGATGCTACCGTTGCAACTATGGCAGAAATACCGGGATAAAAATCACCTCTAGATAGCAGGGTGTAGATTACACGCTTACCTGCAAACCAAATTCATGTCTTGCTGTTTCTTAACCATTTATTCTTATTCTGTTATGGTTTAATCCAAATTAAAGTTTAGGAATCATTTTGAAGTTTTGTAGTAGCTGCGGTTCAGCAGATATCACGCATTCCATTCCCG
>CAZFEP010000026.1:0-3087 GCA_964517365.1 uncultured Thiotrichales bacterium
AGCGGTAACGCTAAACCAAAATGACCAACACTCTCAGGGCTATACACAGCTTGCGCCATAGACCTTAGCAACATCATTTCTATCATATGTTTGTCTTTACGGTGCGCTACTTTTTTAATCACCGCCATATAATCATTAGGTGTTGGCTTTTCCGCTTTACTAAAACCGACACCTAATGACTCAAGAAACTCACGCATATCACGCAACTTTTCAGTCGTAGGATTTTCATGTACACGAAACAATGTAGGTAACTTGCAGCGAGTGATATATTCCGCTGCAGCCACATTGGCATTGATCATGCACTCTTCGATAATCATATGCGCCTCAGAACGTTGGCGCGGCAAAATAGCTTTAATCTTCTTTTCCTGATCAAATTCAAAATACGTTTCTTTCGTATCGAAATCGATTGCACCACGTTTTTTACGCTGCTTTCGTAAAGCGTTATAAACCGACTGCAAATTTTCCAAATCTGCAATCAAGTGTTGACGCTTTTCTCTTACCTTTTGAACCTCAGCTTGTGGGTCTTTTTCATAAAGTATCGTTTGCACTTCATCATAAGTAAGTCTTGCAGATGAACACATTACTGCGTCATAAAATTTGTGGCTTTTAAGCTCACCAATATCTGAAATAATCATTTCACATACCATGCATAATCGATCCACTTCGGGCTTTAGAGAACAAAGCCCATTTGAGAGACTTTCGGGCAACATGGGAATAACACGCTCAGGAAAATATACTGAGGTTGCACGGTTACGGGCCTCTTCATCTAAAGCAGTATCGGTTTCCACATAATGCGATACATCCGCAATCGCCACCCAAAGCTTCCAACCATTATTATGCGGCTGACAATACACGGCATCATCAAAATCTTTTGCATCCAATCCATCAATTGTTACAAAGTTCAACTCACGCATGTCTTTTCTATATGCAAGCTGATCTTGGATGGACTGTTCACTAAATAGTTCTACTTGCTGTAAAACTTCATCAGGCCAATCATAAGGCAAATCATAAGACCGAATCGCAACATCGATCTCCATACCAGGTGCCAAATGATCACCTATCACCTCAATCACTTTGCCAATGGGTTGTCGCGATCGGTTTGGCTGTTCAACGATTGACGTCACTACAAATTGGCCATTTTTAGCCTTCATAGAATCATGCTCTGGAATCATGACGTCTTGATTTAAGCGTTTATTATCCGGCACCACAAAACCCAATCCAGATTCTTTGTAATATCGGCCGACAATTTGTTTATTACCACGCTCGATAATCTCTACCAACTTACCCATCAACTTACCGCGCTTGGACTTACCCGCAGGGCGAACGACAGCACGATCTCCATGCATTAAAGTACGCATTTCAAATGGCGATAAAAATAAATCTTCCCCACCTTCATCTGGAATCAAAAAACCAAAGCCATCAGCATGCCCCATTACACGGCCGCGCACTAAATCAACTTTTGATATCGGTAAATAGTGATTTTGGCGATTCCGAATTATTTGACCATCTCGCTCCATCGCACCTAAACGTCTTGCTAATGCACCTATGACTTTTTCTGAATCTACCAACAAAGCTTCATGCAGAGCAGCAAGCGGTAACGGGCCATCACCTTTTTCTAGAACCTCTATAATCAGCTCACGACTTGCTATAGGACTTTCGTACTTAGATGCTTCACGCTTTGCGTAAGGGTCTACTAATTTTTTCTTATGTTTTCTTACCATGTTAGGCGCACTCTACTATCTCTTCTCTCAAACAGGAAACAATATTAAATATATAACTTAAATAGAGCAGGTAAGTTAAAAAATCTGTAGCGCATTATTCTTTGCTTTTAAGCGAATCTATCATTTGTGAAAGCTTGATTGACTTTGTAATAGAGTAGTTTTTTCTCAGTGACTCTACCGCATTTTCATTGTCATTATTTCTAACCATCGGGTCTGCACCACGTGCCAACAATAGTTCAGCCATATCCCATTTATCAATTAACGCACACTCCATTAGCGGCGTATTACCAAATTTGTTCTGTGTATCAAGATCAAAACCCAAATCGATTATTTTATCTACCACCCTCACTTCTCCCTCCAATGCATACCAATGAAGAAATGACTCGTTAAGTGAATTTCGATTATTTTTTATAATGGCAAACAACGTTGACGGTATCTCGCAGCCTTTATCAAGCAATTCATATGCTTCTACCCAGCCCTCTTGTTGCATAAACCCTCCATATAACTAGCGCGCCACAAGCACTCTATTATCAACCCCACTCAAAAAAATTATTATAGCGACTAACACAGCCTTCACTGCCATACCCTCGTACTGTGGAGCCTGGCAACGATACCAACCGATCATTCCCTATCTCTTTGTCCAACATCTGTCTATATAGGCCAAAATACATGGCTAAACGGAAGACCCTATGTGACGTAGTTCACAATTACAAAACCCCTGGCTGGTATTGTTTTAGGTTGTTTTTACATTGATTTACATGGATTTTAAGGTGCGAGCAGATGGGGAAAAGCGTCAAAGTCATATACGATCGTCGTTCTAATTCTGACCGCAGAGAACATAGCAAGAATACGCCATCTGAGCAGAATAGTAATATTCTACCCACTCAAGAAAACCGACGTGTATTAAGCAATCGTCGCAAATCTGATGGCTTGGAACTATCAACAGATGCTCTAGCAACAGGTGAATTTGCCGAAGTTTTCAAACAGTTTCAAAAAGAGCCTGAAACAAAAAACCACACTAACGATATTGAACCTGAAAAACTTGAGATCATCGATTATCAAGTGTTGTACAGAAAAGGTGTTGAATGCGCGTACATCACCATCTTAAAAACCAATTCACAAGAAGAAGAACCGACTTTATATGCTTTTAGAGAAGAAAATGAAAATGCAGATTCTGATCTAGAAAGCGCACCATTACAGGTACAGAATATTTTTGGCACAGATGCATACGAAAGTTATATTGAACAAGGTTGGAACGATATTTCTAAAACTGAAAACACTTTCCCATGGGCGCTTAAAGCATGGCTTGCACAGAATATGAAACAAGACGAAATCAAATCTCGTTAAAAATACTCTAGGCTTCATC
>CAZFEP010000026.1:3187-21776 GCA_964517365.1 uncultured Thiotrichales bacterium
AGACGAAATCAAATCTCGTTAAAAATACTCTAGGCTTCATCCCAATTACATACCAGACTCACAACTAGGCTTATATCGGGTATCGAGTCACCAAAAACACGCATTAAACTTCTGCTGGTAACATTGCAATAGGCAGGTCATCTATAAACATACCTATGCCCCACATCTATCTGTGAGGCATGTTTTTATGGGTGTGCACAACAGATTACAGAATATTACACCGACATTTTCCAACTTCCATCGTCTTGCCTACATGCTGTGCCATATACTTGTTCAGCTTGGCCACCCACTTCTGCATCCATCGTAAATTCTCGACAAGGTGTTCCACCTGACTCATAAGTATTGGTTGGCGTAACCGAATACGCTGCACCTGAATCCGGGTTAACCCATTCCTTAGTGGCACCGGTAGGAGCCGTTTCTAGCGTTTGGCCCGTATAATAACGATCCCGGTCATCTAACTGTCTACCTACATGGGCACCCGCTAAGGCTCCAATCAGTGTACCTGCTGCTGTCGCCCATACTGTTCCTCGACCATCACCAACGGTAGAGCCCAACAAACCACCTATAACACCACCCGCCACAGCACCTTGGGTTTGTTTACTTGCTGCGCCATAAGGGCTAGATGCACATGCCGATAAAGCAGCACTCATTATTAGAATTACGATAAGTGTGAAATGTTTATTCATCATAGTCTTCTCCATTATTAAATAGCTTATAAATACCCTAACGTTTGACTTCAAAATTGGTTTACAAACATTATTTGAATAATGGGATATATTTAGCACCTTAAAACATCTAAGCAGAATAGCTGGAGAATTTTAACTACTTGTTAAATATAAGAATTTATAGATATTAATATGATAGTGATGATACTTTGAACAGCATTTCATTAGAAATAATTTGTGTTAACACATGAGCCCTGCCGTAAACAAACAGTATTCATTCTCTCTTTGGTTACGTCCCAACCAGGCAGAAATGGATACGCTGATGAAGGTCATATCTGACCTTTCACATCGCTTTAATAGCACCCCATTTGCCCCACACATCACTTTGCTTTCTAGCATCTCTGCTGACATCTCTACTATTTCTAACGTATGCAAAAATATTACCGATCAATACACAGTGTTTGATATCTCTTTAAAAAAGATTGCATATACTGAGAGTTATTATAGAAACTTGTACATCACTACCAAGCTTGAGCAGCCGTTAATAAAGTTATACGAAGAAGCTAGTAAGCAACTTAATGATAAAATGCATGATATTTTTTTACCGCATGTAAGTTTATTTTATGGAAAACTTAATGAAACAAAACAGATCGCATTAAAAGCACAACTTGATGAGTGCTTGCCAAAATTTTTTACTTGTCAACGCATCGATTTGTATTGCACAAGCAGCAGGGAAAGCGAATGGTATTTGGTTGATTCTTTTAAGCTAAAATCTCCGCCACAAGGATAGCGAAAGAATGATTAGAAAAGCCTAGAAAATTTTTTTACAAATGACGTTATGTGCCCTGTCAGGCCCAGTTGAAACAATATCTATCGGCACACCCAGTAACTCGGACACTCTATTAAGATACTCTCTGGCCTGCTTTGGCAAATGATCAAATTGTGTAACGCCAAATGTAGATTCCTGCCAGCCTTCATATTCTTCATAAACAGGTTCACACTGATCAAAGGTGCCACCATCCATGGGTGAAAGGTGCAAGGATTGACCATTATATTTATATTCATTACATATCTTGATGGTCTTAAGGCCATCCATCACATCAAGTTTTGTTATACACAAACCAGTAATGCCATTTATCTGCATCGCACGACGCAGTGCTACGGCATCCAGCCACCCACAACGCCTGGCACGACCTGTCGTTGCCCCAAATTCTTTACCCACATCAGCAAGTTCTTCGCCCACAGAGTCAAATAACTCTGTTGGGAAAGGGCCACTGCCTACGCGTGTTGTATACGCCTTAACAATTCCTAATACATGATCAATACTGCTAGGGCCAACACCACTACCTGTGCATGCACCACCCGCAGTAGTATTTGAAGAGGTTACAAATGGATAAGTGCCATGATCAATATCAAGCAATGTTCCTTGCGCACCTTCGAATAACACTTTATTACCATTTGAACGCAACTCATTAATACGCGCAGAAACATCCATAACATAAGGCTCAAGCATATCAGCATACGTTCTGCAAAGAGTCTTCATTTCATTTAAGTCAATCGTATCGTGCTTGAAATATTCCTTTAAAACAAAATTATGATAATCAATAATACTTTCTAAACGCTCGTTGCAGTGTTGCTCATCATATAAATCTGCAACACGAATTCCTCTGCGTGAAACTTTATCCTCATACGCAGGACCGATTCCACGGCCGGTTGTTCCAATAGCTGACTTTCCACGCGCTTTCTCTCGCGCTTGATCCAGCAACACATGATAAGGAAGAATGAGTGGGCAAGCAGGCGAGATACGTAAGCGTTCTTTGACAGGAACTCCCTGCGCCTCAAGCATAACCACCTCTTCTTGTAATGCATCTGGTGCCAACACTACACCATTACCTATCAAGCATTCTTTTCCGTCTCGTAAAATACCGGACGGCACTAGATGTAGCACTGTTTTCTGGTCATTTACAATAATAGTATGCCCTGCGTTATGGCCACCCTGAAAGCGCACCACCGCATCAGCTTGCTCGGTTAGCATATCGACAATCTTGCCCTTGCCTTCATCACCCCACTGGGTGCCTAACACCACTACACTATTAGCCATCATTTATTTCCAATATTTATTATATTTGTTATTAACGAGCATCCTCAATCACCCATTCCTGACCCTTTTTTACCAACATACGATCACAACCAAGGTCTTTAGCAGATCCTTGTTGATCAGATAATTCACAAATTACTCGTAACCCTTGCGCACGCAGTTGATTAATTTTTTCTTGTAACTGCAAATCATTTTCAAGCGGAGCGTAAATTGACTGGACAGGGTTATTAACATTAGTAGAAATTTTTGCCAATGCTTTTAAGTCTAAACTAAACCCTGTTGCAGGTCGCGAGCGCCCAAACACCTGCCCAATCATATCGTAACGTCCACCACGAGCAATTTCTCCACCTTGCCCTGATATATAGGCAGCAAATACAGCACCATTTTGATACTGATAACCACTCAAAGCAGAAAAATCATAGTGCAATTGAATTTCTGGGTAGCGTAATGCTACTCGCTTAGAAAGATCATCCACATACATAATGAAATCCATCACCTCTTCACCACAGTCTTTTAATAACTGCTTAGCTGTGTTGATAACTTTTGCATCACCACTTAAATCCATTAATGATAGAAAAATTTTATGCCAATCTTCTGATAGCGAGCATGTTGTTAAGAACTGCTCGTATTCGGTTTGTGCTTTTTGTTGTAATAATGCTTGTAGTTTTATCTGCTGACTTTCGGTTAAACCAGCCTTTCTTATTAAGGCTGTAAAGATTCCTACATGTCCTAAATCTAATAACACATCATTAATACCCACCAATGCTAATGCTTCTAGCATTAAACAAATCACTTCAACATCGCTATCCAAGCCTGCATGACCATACAGTTCTGCACCAACCTGCAATGGACTGCGCGTTAAATCACGCCCTCCTGGCCGAGTACGCATAACGGTTCCTATGTAACAAAATCGTGTAGGCACATCTCGTTTAAGCATATGCGCGTCGATACGGGCAACTTGGGAGGTCATATCTGATCGCACTCCCATCATTCTTCCAGTTAGTTGATCCGTTAACTTGAAAGTTTGTAAATCCAAATCATCGCTTGGGCCAATTAGCAAAGAATCTAAGTATTCAATCAAAGGCGGCATCACTAGCTCATAACCCCATGTAGAAAACATATCTATCAGGTCACGGCGATACTTCTCTAACCATGCAGATTCTTCTGGCAGTGATTCCTCAATTCCTTCGGGCAAGAGCCAACGATCTTTACTCATATCAATTCAAGATTCTTAGTATATAAAGGAGGATGATACCTACTGTCATGCTAGCGAGCCCGACCATTCGCAATATTTGATCAGGCATTTGCACGAGCCTGACCATAGCTTGTCGAAACTTATCAGGTGATAAAAATGGAATTATTCCCTCAAAAATTAACACTAGCGCAATAGCGACTAGTATTTCATTCCACATACAATCAGCTTAACTAAACATTAAATAAATAATAACCAAACAAATTTTATTGCTCAGACTGTTTGAAGTAGCGGAAAAATTCTGAATCTGGCTCCATGATCAGCACATCATTATTACTGTTAAAAGTATTCACATATGCTTTTAGGCTGCGCGTAAAACTGTAAAACTCTTGATCTTGATTAAATGCCTGTGCGTATATTTCTGCAGATTTAGCATCACCTTCACCCTTTACTTGCTGTGCCTCATTATATGCATTTGCTAATATTACTGTGCGTTTTTTATCCGCTGTCGCGCGAAGTACCTCTGCTTGCTCCTTACCACGAGCACGGAAATCTTTAGCTACACGATCTCGCTCAGCGCGCATGCGTTTATAGACCGAATCACTCACATTCTCAGGAAGATCAATCTTGCTCACCCGAACATCAACCACCTCAATGCCAAAGTTTTTAGACTCCTCATTTGACTGCACCTGAATCACGTCCATAACTTCTGCACGCTCTCCTGAAACCACTTCTTGAATAGTACGTTTACCAAATTCATTCTTAAGACCGTCAATAAGTATTTGCTCTATACGAGAGTTAGCCTTGGCTTCTACACCACTGGTTGCAAGATAATATTTTTTAACATCACTAATGCGCCATTTTGCAAAGAAATCAACTTTTACATATTTCTTTTCACTGGTTGGAAATTCAGTAGGCGGTACATCCAAGGTTAGAATGCGATTATCATATTTCTCAATCGTATTCATTACCGGGATTTTCCAATGCAAGCCAGGCTCTATATTGGCTTCAGCAACTTTACCAAATTTTAATTTAAGCGCTGTTTCTCTTTCATCAACTTGGTATGTAAACGAGAAGAAACCCACCACAAGGGCCGCTATTATTATTAGAAATATTTTGCTAGTCATGACTACCGGCCCTCACGCTCAGGACGACCCGAGCCACTTTGTTGATTATTTAAACCAAAATTTTCAGTATTGAATGATTCACTAGATCCACTTTGACTTGTCGACATCGGCCGTTGCTTCACAATCTGATCAAGTGGCAGATAGATCATGTTATTTCCACCTTCTACATCCATCATTACCTTATTACTGCTGCTAAACACCGACTCAACTGATTCAAGGTACAATCGCTCACGCGTTACTTCAGGTGCTTTTTTATATTCAGCCAATAATTTCAAGAATCGTTTTGCTTCACCTTCAGAATTCGCAATAGCGCGGTCTCGATAAGCGTCCGCTTCTTGCTTGAGTCTAGCCGCTTCACCACGCGCCTGTGGCAAAATACTGTTTGCATATGCCTCAGCCTCTTTAATATATCGGTCATAATCTTCACGAGATTTAATAGCATCTTCAAATGCAGCTTTAACTGCATCCGGTGGAACAGATTTTTCTATATTAACTTTTTGAATAAAAATTCCGGAATTGTAGCTATCCAGTATTCCTTGCAACAACTCACGAGTGACACTAGAAATTTGCTCACGACCTTCAAACATGACTGAGTCAATCGTACTCTTGCCAACGATCTCTCGCACCGCACTTTCCATACCATCTTTTACGGTTTTGTCAGGATCGCGTACGTTAAAAATATATTTTTCAGCGTCTATAATTTTATATTGAGCTTCTAATGATACTTCTACAATATTTTCATCTTGCGTTAACATAGATGTTTTGTTTGACACTTCTCGCACTTCATCGACGTTTACGATTTCTACCGTTTCAATCGGAAATGGTAAATGCCAGTTAAGGCCCGCTTCAGTCATTGCCTTAAATTCACCAAAACGTAACTCCACGCCCCGTTCCGCTTGCTTAACAATATAAAAACCAAATCTATCGTAGATGCCCCATATTGCAATAAAGGCCACCAAAGCAAATAACAAAAGCGGTTTACCGCTCGAACCAGATGAACCTGAAGAAGAACCACCACTGCTACCAAAAATTCCGCCGAATTTTTTAGTTAAATTTCGAAACACATCATCAAGGTCAGGTGGGCCCTGATTACCTGAATTCTGACCCCATGGGTCTTTATCTTTATCGTTATTACCGCCTGGGCTATTCCAAGGCATAGGACTCTCCAAAATGGTTACAGGTTAATTCTAATAAGACGCGAGTATCGTATTCTAACAAGAGAATAGAAAAAGTCAGCTTATACGCTTGCGCGTTGTACAGATTCTTCTGAAATTTGATATTCCGTAAATTTTTTAAGTATATTTAATGGGATATCAGCCTCTATCTGCCAATACCCTTGATCATCAAAGAGCTCTTGCAACACTGCCCCTTTGGCATATAACTCGCTTCGCAAGGCACCTTTAATGGGTGGAAGGTGCAGCCAAATCCGTTCAACTTGATGCTCAAAATATTGCCGCAGAGCATTTCGCAATAGATCCAAGCCATCACCGGATATGGCCGATAACCAAACACTTTGGATACTACCATGCAAATCTAAATCTATATTCGGTAACATATTGATCTGGTCAATCTTATTAAAGACCATAATTTGTGGCACTTCTAAAGCGTCAATCATCTCTAACACGGCTTGCACCTGCTCTATATTGTTATCACGCTGAGGATCACTTGCATCGACAACATGTAATAGCACGTCCGCTTCTTGCGTTTCTTGCAACGTCGCATGAAAAGCTTCAACCAAATCATGTGGCAGATCTTGTATAAACCCGACCGTGTCTGCTAATACAATGTGCTGGCCTTTCGAAATTTGCATACGACGCAATGTCGGATCTAATGTTGCAAATAACTTATCTGCAGAATACACATTAGAATCTGTTAAGCGATTAAATAAAGTGGACTTCCCTGCATTGGTATAGCCAACTATTGCAACCGTTGGGGTGGTTGCCTTTCTTCGTGATGAACGCCCTTGATCACGCTGCTTTCTAAGCTTCTCTAATCGTTGTGTTAACTGCTTTATGCGCAATCTCAACATGCGCCTATCAGATTCAAGCTGTTTCTCACCCGGTCCGCGCAAACCAATACCACCCTTTTGACGCTCCAAGTGACTCCAACCGCGCACCAGCCGCGTGGAAAGATATTTTAATTGTGCAAGTTCAACTTGTAATTGGCCTTCATACGATCGTGCGCGTTGCGCAAAAATATCTAAAATTAATCCGGTTCGATCCAATACGCGTTTTTCACAAATTTTTTCTAAATTTCTTTCCTGACTTGGAGACAATGAATAATTAAAAATAATAATGTCAGCATCTAATGATTGCGCTAAAGAATGAATCTCCTCTACCTTGCCACTACCAATTAGTAATTTAGCATCAGGAATACTACGTTGGACTTTAACTACGGTTGCAATCTCTGCACCGGTTGAGCGCACTAGATCCTTAAACTCGGTTAAGTCCTGATTACCTGTGCCACTACTAAATTCGACATGCACAAGAATGGCACGCTGACCAAGATCGGGACGCTCAAACAATGACGGCTACCAAATATGTTGTTAAATAAATTTGCAACTTACTCAGATGGCTCGTCAGACATTGGCATTTTCACCATACGTGAAGGCACAATGGTAGAAATAGCATGCTTATATACCATTTGATTAACACTATTTTTAAGTAACACTACAAACTGGTCGAATGAATCAACTTGGCCTTGCAACTTAATACCATTTACCAAATAAATGGATACCGGTACTTTTTCTTTTCGTAAGGCATTTAGAAAGGGCTCTTGTAAAGTCTGACCTTTTGACATCGCTATGACACCTCTAGTTTATTGTTATTATTATTACTAATGAGCATTCAATCATTCTGGTTGAGCCTCACTGTACTTACGTTAGTGTATCAGTTCAGCAACTAGTTCAGCTATGCCAAATAAGACTGAATTTGTTGATGTACATCATGAAAATCAGGCTTTTCAGCTGAAATGATAGACAAAGATGACTCGCTTCTCAACCAGGTAAGTTGCCGCTTGGCGAGCTGACGAGTCGCGATTATGGCCTTTTCACGCATCATTACTTCATCATATTCACCGCTGAAGTATTTCCACGCTTGCCGATACCCCACCGAACGCATAGAGGGTAATTCCGCATGCAGCAATTCTCTTTGAAACAACGCTCGCGCTTCTTCCAGGAAGCCCAGCTCAAGCATAGAATCAAATCGTTTTTCAATTCGCGCATGAAGATGTGCGCGATCATCCGGAACCAAAGCAAACTTCAGCGCCTCAAAAGGTAATTCATGCTTTTCAGATTCTGCATGTAAATCGCTCATCGGCACGTTAGTAATTTCATACACTTCTAACGCGCGTTGGATACGTTGCGGGTCATTTGGATGTATACGCGCTGCTGCAACGGGGTCAACCTTTGTTAATCTTTCATGCATCCCAGCCCAACCTATCTGCTCTGCTAAATTTGTTATGCGCATTCTAACTTCAGCATCTGCATGCGGCATTTTAGATAGACCGCGCAACAACGCGTTGAAATAAAGCATTGTACCACCCACTAGCAGTGGTATTTTATTCTGCGCATGAGACTCATGCACTAAGCGCAAGGCATTGTCATAAAAATCAGCAACAGAATAACTTTGTTCTGGGTCAAGAATATTAACCAAGTGATGAGGGTATTGTTTTAATGTCGCCACATCAGGTTTAGCTGAGCCAATATCCAAACCCCGGTAAACCATTACAGAATCTACACTAATAATGTTACAAGCAAATTTATCAGCAATTGATAACGCAAGCTCGGTTTTACCGCTAGCGGTAGGTCCCATTAAAATAATTACAGGAAAATCTAACAATGCTAATTTTTTATTGGCCGCGCTTAAATAATTTATCAAGCTGGTCGATACTAAGTTGCACCCATGTCGGTCTACCATGATTACATTGCGCACTTCTTTCAGTATCTTCCATCTCTCGCAATAAAGCATTCATTTCTGCAATCGTTAATGCTCGATGTGCACGAACAGACCCGTAACAAGCCATGGTGGACAACAACTCATTATTTGCTTGTTCCAACTTTTCAGACGTCCCATAAACATTTAAATCAGCCAAAACATCAAGCACCAACTCATTTACATCCGCTTGTTGCAACAAAGAAGGTATTTCACGTACCACAATTGCTTCCTCACCAAAACGCTCAACATGGAATCCAAATTTCAAGAACATATCACCATAGCGCTCAGCAAGAGCAGCCTCTTGCTGACTTACATCAATAGTAAGAGGCACTAATAATGCCTGGGTTGCTAACGAGCCTTCATGGTATGAATTCTTTAATTTCTCATAGACAATTCGCTCATGAGCAGCATGCATATCAACAACTACTAATCCCTGAACATTCTGCGCAAGAATATAAATTCCATGCAATTGTGCAATCGCATAACCCAAAGGTGGCGCTTCCTCCGCAGTATGCAACTCCTCAGGGGGAGCTTTTAACAACAAGTCATATTCATTAACAGCTTGGCCACTATAACCATGACTTTGCTCGCGGACATATGCATGAGACGAATGATTGGACGAAACGTATGAATCTTTAGCTACAGTACTTTGATGTTGTGCTGCTCGAATATAATCATCAACAATCTCACGGTATTGTTCCGCGCCATGCTGCTCTTGCTTCGGCATGGTTTCCGCAATAGCTTTACCAACTGTATGACGAACAAAATCATGCACATAACGGCTTTGACGAAAACGCACTTCATGCTTGGTAGGATGAGCATTAACGTCTACTTGTGAAGGATCCATTTCAAGAAATAACACAAACGCCGGGAAGCGACCATGATAGAGAACATCTTTGTAAGCGAGTTTAATGGCATGCGCAATTACTTTGTCACGTATTGCTCGCCCATTTACATAAAAATATTGCAAGTCCGCCTGACTTCGTGAAAAAGTTGGCAAACTAATCCAACCCTTTACTTGAATATCCGTTGCAGAATTTTCTAGATAAATACTCTGGCCAGAAAACTGCTTGCCACATATTTGGCCCACTCGATCAGAACCATCGCTCAAAAAATCACAAGCATTAACCTCTAAAAAGCTACGATCGTTATGCTTGGCGACTAACGTTACATCAAATCTACTTAACGCAATCTTCCTTAAAATATTATCGCAATGTTTTAATTCTGTTTTTTCTGTGCGCAAGAATTTTTTTCTGGCAGGCACATTAAAGAAAAGATCTTTCACTTCAACTGTCGTGCCGCGCATTTGTCGAACAGGTTCTAGCTCTTCAGAAAACTCCCTGCCATCAGTATTAATTACCCAACCCGCGTTCCCTTCTTCATTATTATTTGAAGCCATACGAAATCTAGAAATGGAAGCAATACTTGGTAACGCTTCACCCCGGAACCCTAATGTCGAGATTTTTTCTAGATCTTCCATGCTATTAATTTTACTCGTAGCATGTCGCTGCACAGCTAAATGCAATTCATTCTTGGCAATACCTATACCATTATCACTGACTCGAATTGATTGCATACCACCTTGCTCTAACTCGACAATGATTCGAGATGCACCGGCATCTAATGCGTTCTCAAGTAACTCTTTTAACACCGAGGCAGGGCGTTCTATTACCTCACCCGCTGCAATCTGGTTTACGAGCTGTGGAGGGAGTTGTTGAATAGTATTCATTTAAATATTATTTATGAGTCACGTAAATGAGCCATATTTAAAGAGTCACTTTTTTAAGATAGGCAAGCTAACTAGGTAATAGGGTAAGGCTCTTCATCATTTAAGCCAAGCATTTGCTGAAATCCTGACAAACCATAAGAAATAAACGCATCACGATCACGCCACTTATCAGACTGATCAATTACAGCACCTGATTGCTCAGCTTCTAGCTGTGCAGCAAATACTCTAACAATATACGCACCATTATTACTCGAGTCTGCCTGTGCTTTTTCACAAGAAATATATATCTCGGGCTCATTGTGCCCATCTTTGATACCTGCAAGCAAATAGTTGTATTCAATTTCATCTCCAGACTCAATTTCTTCAAGCACAACAATTGTATAGGCGCCATACTTGTAGCGTTGCTTTGGAATAGCGGTGGAAATGTTTGGTTTATGCATAAATATCGAGAGTAGCCATGCCAATGGCCATGTTAGAATATGATTAGATTATCCAATAATGACCGTAACAATCCTATAGCGTTTTTTGAATAGCACCTCATTTCTCATGGCAAAAAAACTATTACAACTTTTCCCTCAGGCTTCTGGCAAAGCAGATCAACCATCCACCCTTCTAAAAGAACTTAAGAACTTGTACCTTTATAAACATGGTTGGTATTCAGCGAACACAGAACAACCCATCGTTGTAGCAAATTTCCTTAGTAGCCTTGATGGACGCATCGCCATCAGCCCAACGGCAAACGCGCATGCAGAGTTACCTAAATCTTTAACCAGCCAGGAAGACTTCCGATTATTTCTAGAGCTACATGCGCAAGCAGAATGCTTAATTACACACGGCGGATATATGCGCGCGTTGGCACAACATAAACTTGGTAATATCTTGCAATTACCCAGCAACAGAGATTGTGAAGACTTATACAATTGGCGTGAACTACAGGGACTATCACCCTATCCAACCATCGTCATCGCGAGCTCAAGTCTAGACTTTCCAATGCATCCTTCATTGATTGAACACAAGCAGCAAGTCTATATCGCTACCGGACAAAAAACTGATACCGATAAAATTAAAAAATGGCAAGACGAAGGTTTTGAAGTACTTCTGGCAGGAACCTCTAAATCCGTTGAAGGAAAAGCCTTAATTGATATTTTAACCACAAAATCTCTAAAACACTTTTACTTAATTGCTGGACCAAAAATGTTACACACCATGGTACATGACCAGCAATTGAGTAAACTTTACTTAAGTTACTCACACCAACTTATTGGAAGCGATTTTTTTAGAACTATAATAGACGGTAATACTCTAAACTCGCCTAAGCTAGAATTAAACTCACTGTTTTATGACGAAGCATCAGAGAATAACCATGGACAGTTCTTTAGCAATTACACTTGTCATTACAATAATAATTAGGAATACCTCATGATAGAATTTTTCGCTGAATATGGTTTATTTTTAGCAAAAGCCATTACTATATTAGTTTTTATTGCGCTCTTATTTATATTGATTTTTTCATTTTCAAAAAAAGTACGTGGTGACGATCATTTTGAAATCACCCACTTAAACAAAAAATATAAAGCGATGGCAGATACCCTACGCTTTTCATTACTATCCAAAAAAAGTCTTAAGAAAGCTAAAAAAGAACAAAAGAAAGAAGACAAAAAGGAACTTAAACAAGAAAAAAATTCTACAGATGCGAATGGAAAGCGAGTATTTGTACTTAACTTTCTTGGCAATATCAAAGCCACTGCAGCACGTAACTTGCGTAAAGAAATTACAGCTATCTTATCGGTTGCTAACAGCAATGATGAAGTCCTAGTGTGTCTGGAAAATGCAGGCGGATTAGTGCATGAACATGGATTTGCGTCCTCACAACTATTACGCATCAAACAAAAAGGCATTCCTCTTACCGTTGCAATAGACAAAGTAGCGGCAAGTGGTGGCTACATGATGGCATGTGTCGCGGACAAAATAATTGCAGCACCTTTTGCAATTGTGGGCTCTATAGGGGTTATTGCACAGCTTCCCAACTTTAATCGCTTGCTCGACAAACACGGGGTAGATTTCGAACTCATGAAAGCAGGTGACCTTAAACGCACTGTCACCATGTTTGGAAAGAATACAGATGAAGACCGTGCCCACTTCAATGAACAATTAGAAGATACGCATGATTTATTTAAAGATTTCGTAAAAGAAAACAGACCCATGCTTGAAATAGATAAAGTTGCAACAGGCGAACACTGGCTCGCTACACGCGGTATTAAATTAAAATTAGTGGATGAATTAATTACCAGTGATGACTATTTACTAGAAGCGAGCACAGGGGCTGAAATTTACGAGATTTCCTACACCACACCTAAAACCATAAGCGAAAAGCTATCTACTTCTGTGCAAATGAGTGTAGATAAATTATTTTTTTCATGGTGGCAGAAAGAACAAGACTCAAAACTCTTTAATTAACAAAGATTCCAAGCGTAGTAACCGTATATAGCAATAATTTCTGTGACTAGAATAGCCGAGTTCTAAGTTTATGTTCCTGCAGTAACTGTTGCGGGTAACTTCAATACCTGTCCTACACGAAGCTTATCTGATCGTAAGCTGTTAACTCTACGTAAGTCCACCAAACTAACTTGGTAACGAATTGCAATGCCGGATAACGTATCTCCACTCTTGATTGTGTACGTTGCATGTGCACTTCCGGAAGACTGGTTGTTAGCTAAAATAGCATTTGGAGGCGAATGATCTTTTGCATATCGACGCAAGCCTTTAAGAATAGCGACGGCTAATTTTTGCTGATGGCTCGCAGTTTTTAAACGCTTCTCTTCTTGTGGATTTGAAATAAATGCAGTTTCTACCAACACAGAAGGTATATCCGGTGATTTTAATACCGCAAATCCAGCCTGCTCCACTTTATCTCGCAACACATTTCCCACTTGCCCAAGCTCTAAAAGAATATCTTCAGCCAAATCAATACTCGCATCGATAGTAGCTGTTTGTGATAAATCAACCAATACAGATTTAAGCACATCATCTTTATTCTCTAAACTTACACCGCCAATTTTATCGGCTTCATTCTCACGTTTTGCCAAAATACGTGCTGCTTCACTCGTTGCTCCATTTTGAGACAACACATACACCGACGAACCTTTAGCGCGGCGATTAACCGCAGCATCCGCATGGATCGAAATAAAAATATCTGCATTTTGCTTGCTAGCTTTTTGAATACGCCCTCTCAATGGAACAAAAGTGTCACCATTTCGTATCATCAGTGCGCGCATCCCGGGCTCATCATTGATAAGTTTTTTTAATCTTTTTGAAATTGCTAACACGATATCTTTTTCATGCGTGCCACCCCGACCAATCGCACCAGGATCCTTACCTCCATGACCCGCATCAATAGCAATAACAACATCTCTATAAGCGACTTGTGCATCTTGCATTGCAATCACGGGCTCAAGCTTGGGCTTATCAATTCCATTAGAAACTGTTGCCGCTGTGGTGATGGGGGATGTTGATGCAGAAGTTAAATCAATAACTAATCGATAAGCTTTCCCATTTGATGGTGGCAGCAGAAAACTTTTTGGTGATACGCTAGCATTTAAATCAAACACCACACGCAGTTTTTCACTCGTCTTTTGCGCATAACGCAATTCTTTAACAAGCGTACCCCCAATACGTCTTGCTTTGATTTTTCCATTGGCATCGCACTGCTCAATATCCAGCACTACTCGATCTGGATTTTGCAGAACAAACATGCTGTGAGTAACGGGCGAAGTTAAATCGAATACTACTCGCGTATCCGTCGCGCGATCTGCAATACGCATCTCATTAATTTTCGCAATATTCGTGGCCGAAAAAGATGTAAAGCTCAGCAACAATAAAGCCAAAAGCGTGAGGTATGCGGCGGGCTTAAAAAGACCTGAAGTGGATCTGGTTGATCTGGCCAAATAAACCAAATTAAACAGTCCTGATAACACCATATTTAATGAAGAATGCGGTTGCACGTGATGCTGTAGCCCTTACAACAAGAAAGCGATATGAAAGTGTGACAAATATAGACAAAATTGCAAGTAATAACTCTAATAAAACTAATGACCTATGCTGATAAATTAGAGCCTGGTCTCATAATTCGTCAATAATTAACTGACCCTCCGTTGAGTTAGCATAATACTCTACAACACGAGAATCACCGTGATACTCAAGACTAATTACGAGATCGGCATTAGGCAACATTGCCCCGCCTCTTTTCGGCCATTCAATCAAACATATTACATCCGGTTCACCCACCCGCTCACGCACGCCGATGTACTCAAGCTCGTGAGGATCTTTTAAGCGATATAAATCAAAATGAAACAAACGAATTCCTTCAAAGTCATAACTTTCTTCAAGCGTAAAGGTGGGACTTTTTACATTACCGTGATGACCCAGTCTCTTTATGAAACCTCGTGCAAACGTTGTCTTTCCACTTCCTAAATCACCATCTAAATATATAATCAATGGCGGCTTACACAGCATCGCAAATCTTTCTGCAAATTCTAGGGTAGCCGTCTCGCCAACCAACTCAACCTTTTTTATAGACTTGTTAACAGCCTTATTCACAGACTTGACCGCTCATTGCTTTACTTGCTCGTTAATTTTTAGATGAATAATTTTCATAATAATAATTACGAATTAACTAACGTTCGTAAAGGCACAAACAAATCACTAGCTAACATCCCTCGCATACCATCTTTAGCCGCCATATCGGCACTTTGTGCATGTAACTGCACTCCAAATCGTGCAGCATCATAGTGTGTTAAACCTTGAGCAATGAGGCCTGCAATAACACCTGTCAACACATCACCCATTCCGCCCGTGGCCATACCAGGATTCCCGGCAGAACAAATCGACACACTTTTTTCGTCTGCAACCAATGATCCACTGCCCTTTAATACCACTACCCCTCCATATTGTTCTTGCAACGTTTTTACAGAACGCAATCGATTTTCTTGAATAGCCCGCGACGAAGACTTTAATAATCGCGCTGCTTCACCAGGATGCGGGGTAAGCACCCAAGACGCTTTATGCAACGTATCGTTAGCAAGCAAATTCAGCGCATCCGCATCAACCACCAAAGGAATTTTAAAATCCAATACACGAGAGAACAGCTCTTTTGCCCAAGCGTCATGTCCTAATCCGGGCCCAATAGCAACTACTGTGGCATGTCGCAACAGCACACTTAGTTCTTTAGCCGTATGAACGCCATGCACCATAATCTCACGACATGAAAGTGTGGCACCCTTTGCATGCTTGGGAAGGGTTGCAACAGAAACTAGGCCACTACCAACTCTTGCAGCAGCTTCTGCAGCAAGCATGACTGAACCTGCCATACCGGCATTGCCTCCAATCACTAATACATGACCAAAATCACCTTTATGAGCTGCGGCACTGCGTGCACCCAACCTCTTATGGAGATCCCTTAATTGAATGGACTGACAAATTGATGACATAGATTGGTAAACTTCATTTGGGATTTGTAAATGATTAAAAATAATCTTACCTGAATATTCTCGTCCTGCAGCAGTGAATAATCCAAGCTTCAACCCGACAAAAGTAACCGTGGTATGTGCACGTATAGCAACACCAAGTGGCACACCATTATTTGCATCCAAGCCAGAAGGAATATCAATACTCAAAGTTGGAGCAGCATGTTGATTAGCTAGTTTAATAGCCACCTCATAATCCCCTTCAACCTGCCGTGATAATCCTGTTCCTAATAAGGCATCCACCAATACATCACAATTTTGAAATGGCTGATTCTTAAATACAGTGCAACATCCATTTTCTTCCAAAAAATTATCATGGGCTATTCTTGCATCACCTTGTAACGTTTTATGATCACCAACTTGTATCACTTCAACTTTTAACCCTGCAGCCAGTCCCAAGCATGCAACTAAATAACCATCCCCACCATTATTTCCTGTGCCGACCAACACAATGATATGGTTTGCCTTGGGCCAAATCGATCTAATTTCATTAAAAGCTGATTCAGCCGCCCTTTGCATTAAACTGAAACTGGGAATATTAAAATCATCAATAGCTATGCGGTCTAACTCACGCACTTGCTCTCTCGAATAGATTTGATTTTTAATTTCTAACACAGCTTAATTATACGTAAGCCACATAAGGCATGTAAGCCATTCAAATCATGTAATCCGAACCATTTAATCCTAACCATATAATTAATGAACGATTCAACCACAGATTTTTCAAAACTTGCCCAAGACATAAGAATCTGGAGCAAAGAGCTTGGGTTTGATGAAATTGGGATTACCAACACAGAGTTAAGTGATCACGAAGCACACCTCATGAACTGGTTAGCCGCAGGTTATCATGGCGAAATGCATTACATGGATCAACACGGCACAAAACGATCGCGCCCCGACAGCCTCATTCCTGGAACCATTCGTATCATATCAACGCGTATTAATTATCAAACGCCCGACGCAACTAATGAAGAAGATGTACTCAATAATTCTGAACAAGCATACATTTCACGATATGCATTAGGTCGTGATTACCATAAAGTTATTCGCAAACGTTTACAAAAACTTGCAGATAAAATTGCCAAAGAGGTCGGCCCCTTCGGGTATCGTGCATTTGTAGATAGCGCACCAGTATTAGAAAAAGCACTCGCAGAAAAAGCAGGACTGGGCTGGATTGGCAAACATACCAACTTAATTAATAAAGAGAGTGGTTCGTGGTTTTTCTTAGGCGAGCTATATACAGACTTACCATTACCTATCGACCAACCAGTAGAAGAACATTGTGGAACCTGTAACAAATGCATTGAAGTCTGCCCCACACAAGCCATCATCGCACCCTACACACTAGATGCACGCCGCTGCATTTCTTATCATACGATTGAACTAAGAGAATCTATTCCAGTTGAATATAGAAAAGCCATGGGCAACCGAATTTATGGTTGTGATGACTGCCAATTGTATTGCCCTTGGAATCGTTTTGAACAAAAAAGTGAACTAGCCGATTTTGCAGTGCGAAATAATCTTGATGCACCCGAGCTGATTAATTTATTCAATTGGAGTGAAGATGACTTCTTAAAAAATACAGAAGGCTCTGCAATACGAAGAATTGGTTATGAATGCTGGTTAAGAAATATTGCTGTGGCACTTGGTAACGCTCTCAGCACCCCTGAAATCATCAACGCCTTACAAGAAAAACAGAATCACTCAAGTGAATTAGTTCGTGAACATGTTGCGTGGGCATTAGATCAACACAATAGTCAGTGAATATGAGAAACACCTAAGATGTTGCATCAAATTAACTAATGCATCGAATTCTTGCTTACGACCAATTAGCAGATAATGGATGCGAGCAGACACCACAACATAGACGTTGTATCAATCCAATAATTCTTCTACCTAAAAATGACCGCTTTCGGCCCATAACAGACATCCTGAAACTCATAAAAGACGCCAATTTATAACGATAAAAATTATTCCTAAAATATAAAATAAGCTCATTATTATGATCCATACCTTATAACCAATAATCCTTGTTGGACATAGAATAGCAAGCACGCCGAACAACAATGCTGATAACCCTACATATTTCTCTACAAATGGAACATACCCAAAGAATGCAAACAAGTTTAGCCAAATAAAAAACAAAAAGAACAAGCTTGATATCCTGAACGTTATAGCAATTGCTTGCTTGTCAGTTTTATCCATTAATCATGTCCGCTTTGAGTCGTTAGCAGTCATCTAATAACCTTAAATCATCATCCTAAAAGTTAGATTCACTCTAGGCTCGGCTTCTTTTTTAGTGGGTGGCAAACGATGCAGCC
>CAZFEP010000027.1:0-21571 GCA_964517365.1 uncultured Thiotrichales bacterium
CAAATATTCTCCACAAAACAAAAGCTAGAAAAGCTATTAAGAATACAATTGCAATAATCACTTTCATAACTGCACCGGCCTTGTCATCAATACTCATCGATATTTTAGTTTTATGTTATGTCCGCTTTGGGTCGTAAGCAGACATTTTGAACGTTTGTTTTGAAGTTTCCAACCTGACTTCCCCTTAATTCTATTTAATTATGACCGCTTTCGACCAATAGTGGACATTTAGTTATTATGTTTAATGCATATGGCAATATATTATAAGCTACGAATAACACCAACAAAAAGACCAATAACTACATAGATAATGAAGTAAATAGAGCCGTATTTATGTAGCCTTGATAACGCCCAAAGAGTTTGGCCTTTACCTGATACAGCACTTTTAAACAAAATCTCCTTATCCCACCAGTAACATAAAGTATTTTTTTCTATTTCATTAAGCTTTGATCTATCCGTATACATAAAAACAGCAATAGCAAAGGCTAATGACAAACCCACAGCTAAAATTAACAAAGTAGATAACAATACCCCTAGCAAATCACTCATTACTTATTATGAATGTCCGCTTTGGGTCGTTAGCAGACATTTTGAATTCAGAATCCTCCAGCCTACATTTCATATTGGCTCACCAGACTCTGGTTTGATACATCCTCCCTGATGTAACTCATATTCGCACTTCCTGTGCTCACACTTTGAGTCGTAAGCAGTCATTTAATTCAAAATATCAATAGGATTTAAAATAAACATTTTTTTCCAACCTTGCGTCGACTTATCCCATCGCCAAGGATAGGGTAAAATACTTAATACCGTGTAATGTAAATGAGGTGACTTGCCTTTTGCATTACCGCTATCACCTACTGTTCCTATTTTTTCAGAAGTTTGAATAAACCTTCCTGCATCATGATCAATACTATCCAGATGAGCATAATAATGTATTCGCCATTTAGAACTTAAAATAGCCACCACATTCCCGCCAATACCCCATTGCCCTTTGAATAATACTATTCCATACGTACTCGCAATAACAGGTGTTCCTTTTGCAGAGAATATATCAATCCCTTTATGCACACCTGACGCTCCCCAAGGCTCATACCAAAATGTTTCATGATTCCAATCACTACTTGATGCATTAAGAACAGGTATTATATTGTTCTGAGGCAACACAAGCCCAACCACAAACACCACGGCTACAATAATTAAAATTTTTTTAAATATTTTTTTAGCTTTCATGTGTTTTCCGCTTCAGCTTAGGCAAAGAAAGTGGTTAAAGCGAAGGAGCAAACCCATTAGTTTATTCTTTATCATCAATAGACATTAACCTGAGCTCACAGCACTAGCTTAATGAACCCAAGAATTGGATATAGAAAGCTTACTCTAGTTGACTATTATATATAATAAAGAGTTCGGAGAAAATTAAGAGAAGGTTATCTCAAGATAGATCCAAAAAGAAAAACACAAACTTTTTGGTTTATTTTTTTAAACAGTACCGTGCTGTATAGCTAGACTAGTCCAAACCATACGTTAATTTACTGGATTTACCTCGAAAAATATAATACACAACCCCTGTGTAGATTATTATCATCGGCATGGTTATACAAACCCCTACCAGTATGACTAATAAAGAATTTTTATCTGCTGCAGCTTCCCAAATTTTCATTTGGTCAATAATAATGTAAGGGTACAAACTATAAGCTAACCCGATTCCTGCCATAATACAGATCACAACAACACCCGCCATGGGCAGCCACCCCCAGCCATTTTTTAAAATGTCCGCTTTTGAGAGCAACCAAGCCACCCCAAGGTAAGTAATTAAGGTTGTAAAGGGAATGGGAATTAAGCCTATAAAATTTTGGATACTAAACCACTTAACCGCAATCGAATTACTCACAATCGGCGTGGCAATAGACACTAGAATTAAAGCAATACCCATCGGCAATAAAGCAACTCTTGCCCACCGAAGACTCTTATTAAATAACTCGCCTTCTGTTTTAATAAGCAACCAGCTTGCCCCCAACATTACATAAAGAGACGGTAAGGTTATTGCCACAAAAATTGAAAATAGTGTTGTGAACATAGATGAATGTAGCCCAGTAATATATGCACCAATCATCCAGCCCTGACAAAGCGTGGTAACAAACGAACCAAAGAAAAACAATCTATTCCACATTGGTTTATGTTGGTCACCTGCCTTAACTCTAAAGTCAAACGCTACGCCACGTAGTATCAACCCCATGAGCATAAAAGTTACGGGCAAGTATAATGTGGTTAACACCTTTCCATGCGCTGTTGGAAATGCAATAAGCAGGATACCTACACCTAAAACAATCCAGGTTTCATTTGCATCCCAGAACGGTCCAATCGAGGCAATCATCGTATCTTTCTCTGAGTCTTCTGCAAACGGCAGCAACAGCCCTATGCCCAAGTCATAACCATCCAAGATTACGTAGACAAATAATGAAAATCCCATCAAGAAAAAGAAAATTATAGGTAACCAATATTCCATATTTTTAGGTGCTGTATTCTTGAACCAACTTCAATGAAGCTGCAGGCTTTGATGACAAATATCGCAATGAGCCTACGTAAGAAAACAAGAGGAATGAATAGATTAAGGCATATAAAAATAACGTTATAGCAACATTTTCAACCGGATGGTCAGCGACCACTTCAGTTGTTCTTATCTGACCATATACAATAAAGGGCTGTCTTCCTATCTCAGCAACATACCAGCCAGCCAGTGTGGCAACCCAACCTGAGAATGTCATCCATGAATACGCTTTTAATTGCAAAGGAGACAAATCCTTTTTCTGATAGAGCAATCTCCAAGCCCCCCACACGGCGACCAAGATCATTAGCAAGCCTACACCTATCATGACTCTAAAAGAGTAGAAAATTATTCCAACAGGTGGATGCCTGCCTTCAAACTCATCAAGACCTTTCACTTCTCCATCCAGATCATGCGTGAGCACTAAACTCGCAACATTTGGAAGCTTCAGTGCAAAATGAGTCTTTTTCTGCTCTTCATCCGGTATACCAATAATTGTGAAATCAGCTCCTTTTTGTGTGTTCCATATACCTTCCACTGCTGCAATTTTTGCAGGCTGATGTTCTAAAACATGTAAGCCATAAAAATCTCCCACCACCAATTGCAAAGGCGCAATCACCAAAGCAATGACCACTCCGGTTTTTAAAACGAGTTTAGTCGCCGGGCCATCCACTTTTTGAAGAATTCTCCAAGCACTAATACCTGACAGTAAAAAAGCACACGTCAAAAATGATGCGTTGATTACATGAAAGAACATGTATGGAAAGGTAGGATTAAAAATAATTTCTAGCCAATCTTTTGCAAAATACTCGCCGTTCTCGATAGTGAACCCTTGTGGCGATTGCATCCATGAATTTAATGCCAGAATCCAGAATGCTGAAAGAGTCGTGCCTAGTGCTACCAGGAAACTTGAAATTAAATGCATTCTGTTCGACACACGCTCTTTACCAAACAGCATAATGCCAAGAAAAGCAGCTTCGAGGAAAAAAGCGGTAAGCACTTCATAGCCAAGCAATGGACCCGCTATATTACCTACTTTTTCCATATAGCCTGGCCAATTTGTTCCAAACTGGAAGCTCATCGTCACGCCAGACACCACACCAAGCGCAAAGGTTAAAGCAAACACTTTTACCCAGAAATAATATGCATACTCCCACTCTTGTTTATTCGAGAAGGTAAAACGCACTCTGAAATACAAAAGTATCCACCCAAGCGCAATGGTAATTGTCGGGAAGAGAATATGAAAACTGATATTCAGAGCAAACTGAATGCGCGACAAAATCGTTACATCAAATTCCATATCATTTACTTTTCATCATCTGTTTGCCAGATCAATTAATTAAGAGTTGAGTATATATATTTTTCAGGCACTGGGCAGTCAGATATCCCGACTTGTATTAATTATGCACAACTCCTGTACATATTATTAAGCAATTCACTGAATAGAATACCTGAACAGGATAGCTGAAAAAAATACCTGAGCGGTTTGACTGAATGGGCTGGGGCTGGGTCTATACATTAAACTCGCTTATTTCTTGCTGCTTTTTAGTGCAAGAAGATACTGTGCAAGATTTCTGCTATCGCAATAGCTGAAGACTGTAAAAGAATCCGTACGACGCGGAGTAGATAAGCACAGTTTAGTTATTTATCACCCGCAAGCATTGATTCCAATCTTGATGAACTAAAGCCACTCATTTTTTGACTGCCCACCATAATCAAAGGCACACCTTTTCCACCAAGCTTTTTATATTCACCATGTGCGGTTATATTTTTTTCAATATCTAATTCTTTGAACCTAATATTATTGCTCTGCATATAACTTCGTGCATTTTTACACACCCCGCACCAACTGGTGGAATACATCACTACAGATTTTTGTTTTGAGGATTTCTTAGACTTAATATCATTAGCTTTTGAGTAGGCCGAACCACTCAACCCATCAGCATTATTAACGTTAGTGTCGACCTCAATCTGCTTTGATTGAGCAGTAGGTTTATCTGTAAATATTACGCGGCCATTTTCATCTATAGTTTTATAGATCTCTGCATTAACCATGATTGGTAAAAGCAGTATGAACACAAATAGTACTTTATTCATTCACTAGTGCTCTTGTAGCTCGATCTCTTGTCGATGTATGTTTGCGGCATCCTGAATGGTTTGTTCCACACCTTTGGCTTTATCCAATACATTCTCATACTCTTTAAATACATTATCATCGCTTAGTTTTTTAGATTGTTTTTCCACAACCACTGCTTGTTCATTGGAACAAGCCAATATAAGTACCAAAGATACTGCCATTAAAATAAAAGAAAGAAATTTCATTTTTCAAACCTTGGTTTTGCGTTACAAGTCCAACCAAAGTTTTTTAGGTTGTCTCATGCCTGCAATTTTACAACCTTGTTGCCCATAGCCATAGGGAAACAAGGCATAGACATACTTACGGGTGGCTTTTCCCGGACCAAATTCTGCATTTAATTGTTTCAACACCTTGCGCAACTCGGGGACAGAACCATTTTCATAATAATATTCACGAATAATTCTAATCAAATTCCAGCGATCTTCATTTAGATCTAACTCTTCTGCTGCTGCCATTTCTTCAGCCAATGCTTCACTCCAGTCATCCGGATCCATTAAGAAGCCGTCATCATCTTTTTCTATTGCTTTACTCATTTACATCTTCTGGTTATGTCTTTGAGCGCAAACGTGTAACAAATAAATACTGGCTATTATTCGGGTTAGTATTTCGGGCTATAAATTTGGATTAGGACTTCTGAAAGAATAAATAAACCGCTAAAAAAACTAAAATAACTGAGAATATTTTTTTGAAATTTGCCGTTGAAACATGCTCTAACAAATATGGCCCCATTTGCGCACCAATGATTCCACCCACACCCAATGCGATAGCGATCTTATAATCAATATTTTCAAACTTGGAGTGTGCAAACACAGCTGACAATGAAATGATTAAGATAGCCAAAAATGATGTGCCTACCGCTTTTTGAGCGGTATACCCCAATGCAACGAGTAATGGCACCATAATAAAGCCACCACCCAAGCCGGTAAAAGATGCAGCAACACCTACCAATAAGCCAGAGAACATGAGTAACAAATAATGTATTGCCATATGACTTCCTCTTACTACTAGTAGTGCATTTTATTCAAAAACACATTCGAAAATACTTCACATCTGATAACGATAGTGACCCGTTATTTCGTATTTGAAAAGTATATCGTCTTCGACCGGTCCACGACCAATATTATGAATAATTTTTGGTCTTGCTGAGTCTTGTACAAATTGATTTGAAACCATGCCAATGTGCGGCAAGTTGCCTGGTAATTTCCACGTTACAAGATCACCCTCAATATAATCCTCTACATCTTGACTAATTTTTAATTCTTGGCCATGTCTTGAAAAGAAAGTTTGTAAGTTAGGCACACGACGGTGATCAATATTGGTATCGGTTGCACGCAAGCCCCAATGATTAGGATACTTAGAGAAATTTGCACGCATATCCTCATGAACCAGCTGTTGCAAATCAATGTCTAGTGCTCGATATGCTCTAACGATTAGATCTGTACAAACACCCTGACTTAATGGCACATCACCCATAGGATAAGTAATTGCTAGATATTCACCATCGTATCTAACTGTACTCTTAGTTCGTTCTTGAGCCGCTTTTACAAGTTTTATAGCAAAAGAATCAACACTTGCAAAACTTATCTGCAAAACCAAACAAGCACTCACTGCAAAAAATATTTTTCTAGAGGTCAAGAACATCCTGCATATCATATAGACCAACCTTCTTTGCAGACAACCAACTTGCTGCGCGCATCGCCCCCGATGCAAAGGTCATTCTACTAGAGGCTTTATGAGTAATTTCTACTCGTTCGCCCGTTCCCGCAAACATAACAGTATGATCCCCTACGATATCCCCAGCACGAATCGTTTCAAAGCCGATTGTTTTTTTATCGCGTTCACCTGTGATCCCTTGTCGACCATAGACTGCACAGTCTTTTAAATCCCGACCTAAACTTTCTGCAACCACCTCACCCATCCGCAATGCGGTACCGGAAGGCGCGTCTACTTTGTGACGATGATGGGCTTCAATAATCTCAATGTCATATTCATCACCCAATGTTTTTGCTGCAGTTTGTAAAAGTTTAAGGCAAAGATTTACACCCACACTCATATTAGGCGCAAACATGATTGCTATTTTTTGACTAGCTTCTTGTAGTGTTTGTTTTTGGGAATCATCCAACCCAGTGGTACCAATCACCATAGACTTGCCATGTTCTACACAAGAGGCTAATGACTGCATGGTACATGCCGGTATTGTGAAGTCGATTAATACATCAAATTCGTTAACATGATTTTCTAAATCACTATTGATCGTCACACCAAGGTTTTCCAACCCTGCAGTGATGCCCGCATCTTGCCCAATAAAACTTGAAGAGGCTATTTCAAATGCAGCACCCAGCACTGTATCTTGATGGTCAGCACAAGCTTGTATGAGTGTTTTACCCATCCGCCCGCTTGCGCCATTTATTCCTACTCTAGTCATAACTTCCCTTACCGCTACAGCTATTAATTTTGTGTGAATATAGTGATGAATAGTGCATATTGAGTCAAGACATCGCGTCTCGTTTTAGAGCGCATGGTGTTGAAGTGTGGATTTTACCCTAAAATATTCGACTAAGGGGAAAACTAAAGAGAGTAAAACTAAAGATAAATCAGGAATAAGTGATCTTTGCCAAAATCACTGCAACTAAAAATCAGGTGCTAGAGCACACAAAAAATCCGCTAGATCATTCGTCCCAGAATTTTAGATTATCAAAAAAGCCTTTTACATCATCGGTCCACGAATGAGATTTTGGACTATGACGATCACCACCCTTTTCAACGTCTTTAGAGAATTCCTTCATCAAGTCTTTTTGCTTTTTAGTGAGGTTAACGGGTGTTTCTACTACTGTTGTGCAAAGCATGTCACCTGTTGCACCACCACGCACAGGTTTAACTCCTTTGCCTCGTAATCTAAACAAACGGCCTGATTGGGATTCTGCTGGAATCTTCAGTTTGACCTTGCCATTTAACGTTGGTACTTCTATTTCCCCACCCAGTGCTGCCATACTAAAACTTATAGGAACGCGACAATGCAAATCATTTTCTTCTCGTGTGAATAACTCATGCGGTAGCACATGAACCTCAACATAAAGATCACCTGATGGCCCATTATTGGCGCCTGCTTCACCTTCTCCACTTAAACGAATACGATCACCAGTATCTACACCAGCGGGCACTTTAATCGATAATTTTTTATTCTCTTTTGTTAACCCCGTACCACGACAATAGTCACATGGTACCTTTATCGTTTTACCTTTACCTCTACATTTTGGACAGGCTTGTTGAATTGAAAAGAAACCTTGTTGCATGCGCACTTGACCCACACCACCGCATGTCTCACATGTTTCTATTGATGTATTAGGCGCTGCACCAGAGCCTTCACATTTTTCACAAGTGGATTGCTTTGGTATATCTATTGTAGATTCAGTACCAAATACTGCTTCTTCTAAACTAACTTCTAATGCATATTGTAGATCGGAGCCACGGTATACACGTTGCCCGCCACCACTTCGGCCACCCCCAAAAATATCTCCGAACATATCGCCAAAAATATCGCCGAAATCACTCGCACCTCCACCTGCTCCTTGCTCCACCCCGGCATGACCGTATTGATCATAAGCTTGACGCTTATTGGCATTACCCAAAACTTCATACGCTTCTTTGGCTTCTTTAAATTTAGCTTCAGCCTCCTGATCACCTGGATTTCGGTCGGGGTGATACTTCATAGCCAATCGACGAAAGGTTTTCTTTAGATCGCCTTCCTGAACTGTGCGTTCTACCCCCAGCACTTCGTAATAATCTCTTTTTGCCATACTATTTTGAGTTTTACTTATTATATTTAATCTAAATTTATCAACACCCTACATACAAAAGTCCGAGCTCGTTTTTACACGATCCCGGACTAACGTTTATAGCTACTGAAAAGTTGTTTACTTTTTGTTGTCGTCTACTTCTTCAAACTCTGCATCGACCACATCATCATCTGCAGCACTTCCTGCATCACCTGCTGGAGCACCATCAGCACCTGGCGCACCATCTTGAGCGTACATGCGCTCAGCCAGTTTGCTAGAAGCTTCTGCTAACGCTTGAGTTTTAGTTTCAATAACATCTTTATCATCTTTATCTAAAACGTCTTTTAGGTCTTTAATAGCGTTTTCTATTTGCATGCGCTCTTCTTGCTCTACTTTATCACCCATTTCTTCTAGTGACTTTTCAGTAGCATGAATCATTTGGTCTGCGGTATTACGTGTTACCACTAACTCCGCAAACTTTTTATCTTCTTCTGCATGCGCTTCTGCATCTTTGACCATGTCATTAATTTCATCGTCCGATAATCCACTAGATGCTTTAATAACAATAGACTGTTCTTTACCTGTTGCTTTATCTTTAGCGGATACATTTAGAATACCGTTAGCATCGATATCAAGTGATACCTCAATTTGCGGCACTCCTCGTTGAGCGGGTGGAATGTCCGTTAAATCAAAACGACCCAAAGATTTGTTGCCTGTTGCCTGCTCACGCTCTCCTTGCAGCACATGCACGGTTACTGCAGTTTGATTATTTTCTGCAGTAGAAAATATTTGTTGCGCATTTGTAGGAATCGTAGTGTTCTTTTCAATCAACTTAGTCATAACACCACCCATGGTTTCAATACCAAGAGATAATGGAGTTACATCTAAAAGCAATACATCTTTTACATCACCGCCTAATACACCACCTTGAATCGCTGCACCTACTGCAACCGCTTCATCAGGATTAACATCTTTACGTGGCTCTTTACCAAAGAAATCTTGCACGACCTCTTGCACTTTAGGCATACGAGTTTGCCCGCCCACCAAAATCACATCATCAATTTCAGATGCAGATAGGCCTGCATCTTCAAGCGCTTGCTTACATGGAGGTATCGTACGTTGTACAAGCTCATCAACTAAAGATTCAAGCTTGGCGCGTGTTAATTTGATATTTAAATGTTTAGGGCCCGATGCATCCGCAGTGATGTATGGAAGATTCACTTCGGTTTGTTGACCCGAAGATAATTCAATCTTGGCTTTTTCAGCTGCTTCTTTAAGTCTTTGTAATGCGAGCGGATCATTGTGTAAATCAAAACCTTGGTCTTTCTTAAACTCATCGGCTAGGTAATCGATTAAACGCATATCAAAATCTTCACCACCTAGGAAAGTATCACCATTAGTAGATAACACTTCGAATTGATGCTCGCCATCAACTTCTGCAATCTCGATGATCGACACATCAAATGTACCACCGCCCAAGTCATATACAGCAATCTTGCTATCACCACGCTGCTTATCCATGCCATATGCAAGCGCTGCAGCCGTTGGCTCATTTATGATTCGTTTTACTTCTAGACCGGCAATCTTGCCTGCGTCTTTTGTTGCTTGACGTTGAGAATCATTAAAGTAGGCAGGCACCGTAATTACAGCTTCAGACACCTCTTCACCAAGGTAATCTTCAGCAGTTTTTTTCATCTTCATTAATATGCGTGCAGAAATTTCTGGTGGTGCCATCTTTTCACCATTCACTTCCACCCATGCATCACCATTGTCCGCTTTAACAATATTGTATGGCACAAGCTTGATATCTTTCTGAACAGCATCTTCATCAAAACGACGACCCACTAAACGCTTGATAGCATTTAATGTATTAGTTGGGTTGGTTACAGATTGGCGTTTTGCTGCCTGGCCTACCAACACTTCTCCATCTTCTACAAACGCGACGATGGATGGTGTAGTGCGGTCACCTTCACTATTCTCAATGACTTTAGGCGTGGTGCCCTCCATAACTGCAACACATGAATTGGTGGTTCCTAAATCTATACCAATGATCTTACCCATCACTTATCTCCAAAATACTCAAAATTACTTGATTGAAATTTAAATAAACTCTTATATATACCCATAGATTGGGCCTCTATTGTTATTTTCAAGGCCGATTTCCTAAAAAATATCTATAAAAAAACGTTTTTTACACAAAATTGCTGCTATTAGATGTTATTCCCGAACTCTAAAGCTTAATTACCCGGCTTTAGAAACAATCACCATTGCAGGCCTAATTATTCTTCCATGCAAGGTATAGCCTTTTTGAACTACGGTAAGCACCGTATTGGGCGCATGCTCAGTGCTTTCTTGCATCGTCATGGCTTCATGCAAATTAGGGTCAAATGCTTCACCCAATGGGTTTAACTCTTCTAATGAAAACTTTTCAAACACACTATTGAACATCTTAAGTGTTAATTCAGTTCCTTCTTGAAGTTTAGTTACATCTATATCTTCTGCATTTAAACCAAGCTCTAAACTATCTTTAACTTGCAACAACTCACTAGCAAATTTTTCTACTGCATATTTATGTGCATTGGACACATCACGCTCAGTTCGCTTGCGCAAGTTTTCCATTTCAGCTTGCATGCGTAACATTTTTTCGTGATATTCAGCTGCTTGTTGTTGGGCATCTTCTAGCTGCTGATCTGTTTCTTGCTCAATCTGATTTTCATTTGATTGATTTTCGTTAGGCTCATTAACCTCAGATTGAACATCATCTTGATCTTGATTAGTTTCATGTTCAGCTTCTGGTGTTGACTCATTCACAATTGATTCATCCATATCTATATTAGTTGTTATAAATTCGACCCCGAAATTGGATATTGGGTGTTGATTGAATATGTAGGTAAATTTTTACTATTCAACCCCAAGAATTCATATTTTTGTTATTTCTTGTTGTTTAGCGCCTCGCCAAGCAGCTTAGCAGTTAGATCTACAATGGGTATTACTCTTTCGTAAGACATACGAGTCGGCCCTACTACCGCTAAAACACCCATGATCTCGTCATCTACAGCATAAGGAGAAGTGACTACACTACAATCATCAAGCGCTTTATAACCAGATTCTTGGCCAATAAAAATTTGTATTCCTTCCGCGCATATACATCGATCCAGTAAATTCAAAAATTCCCGTTTTTGACTAAACGCATCAAATAAGCCACGTAACTTATAAATATCGGATAGCTCCTCGTATTCCATTAAATTCGTTTGCCCTACCACTACATAATCTGGTTCACCCTTAGTCGTATCAGAAAATACTTTTTCTCCCATCTCTACCGCAGAGCGCATTAACTCATTCATATTTTCGCGGACATGATCTAATTCTTGAAGAATTTTTTGCCTTGCCATTACCAGATCTTGGCCGGCGCATAGCTCATTTAAATAATTTGCAGCTTGCTCAAGTTCTGAAGGACTATATTCTCGATCCGTGTGTATGATCCGGTTTTGTACTTCCTTTTGATTAACAATCAATATTGCAAGCACGCGTTGATCAGATAACGGCAAAAATTCTATCTGTCGTAACTCAACACGGTCGTGTTTTGGCAAGGTCACCACTCCTGCCATACTGGTTAACCCCGACAGCAAGCCAGATGCACTCTCCACTAAGCCGTTACTACTTAAATTAGAAGTAAGGTCTTTAGATACTCGAGTAACGAGATCATTTGTTAAAGGCTGAACCTTCAACATGGTATCGACAAACAGACGATAACCTTTTGTGGTCGGAACTCGACCTGCAGAGGTATGGGGTGCTTCTACAAAACCCATCTCTTCTAGATCTGCCATAACATTGCGAACTGTAGCTGGACTAATATCAAGCTCTGACATTTTAGCCAGGTTTCGTGAACCCATCGGCTGTCCATCTGTTATGTAGCTTTGCACCAACACCTTTAATAAGTGCTGTGCCCGCACATTTAACGAGCTATTTAAATCGTCATTACGAGTCATAATTAAGATAGCAATGTATTTGGTTACAAAATGATTATTTAGCACTCAGTATAGTAGAGTGCTAAATAATCATTGCAGCCAACCCATTTCATGTCAAGAAGGCAGATTGTAGAGTGTGTAGCCCATGGTGTATGCGCTAGATCCATGGTAGCTTTAATATAAATCAATGACATAAACCACTCGTGAGCCAGTTTTCAAAAATCGGTATTATCTCTAAGCCTGACGATCCAGCGATTGCTAAAACCGTTCAGTCTTTATATCAATATCTTCAAGGCCAATCACTTGATGTCTTTACAGATCAAATCACAGCTTCATTTTTGAAACCGGAGTCTGCATCATCCTTTAACCACGATGAGCTTGCAGAACGTTGCCAACTGGTCATTGTTGTAGGTGGTGACGGCACAATATTGCATGCAGCGCAGTCCCTTATACAGAAAGAGATTCCATTACTGGGTATTAATCTTGGTCGATTAGGGTTTCTTGCGGAAATTAGTCCACTGGAGATTGAAAAACAACTTGATCAAATCTTAAATGGGGATTTTAAAGAAGCACAGAGAATTGTTTTACAAGCTAGCTTGATTCGTAATGGTGAAACCATTGCCTCTTGTTGCGCCATAAATGATGTCGTTGTTCACGCAAAGCAAATGGTGCGCATGATTGAATTAGAATCACGTGTTGATAACCATTATGTAAATACGCTTCGAGCAGACGGTTATATAGTCGCTACACCCACCGGCTCAACGGCCTATGCATTATCGGGTGGCGGTCCCATTTTACATCCTAATGTAGATGCAATTGTCCTGGTACCTATATGCCCGCATACATTAAGTAATCGTCCTATTGTAGTGAATGCCGATAGTCACATTGAAATTTTGTTATCGGAACAAAATCGACATACTGCTCTTGCATCGGTAGATGGACAAATTGATATGGACTTCATGCCTGGTGACACGATTATAATTGAGAGATGCAAACATTCATTACGTCTAATTCAACCTAAAAATTATGACTACTATGATGTTTTACGCGCTAAACTGCGTTGGAGCACATCACCCGACACTACTAATAAATAAGTACTTCTACACTTAGCAAGTATGCTCAAATCTATTTTTATTAAAAACTTTGCAATCATTGATGAGCTAGAGTTAGATTTTTATGATGGTATGAGTGTGCTTACTGGAGAAACAGGTGCTGGTAAATCTATTATTATTGACGCCCTTAATTTAGCACTTGGCAACAGAGCCGATCGCTCCGTTGCACGCACAGAAAATGAAAATGTTGAAGTAGTTGCCACCATCGATGCCAGTAGCTCAAATGAAGCGATCGCCTGGCTTAAAGAGCATGATCTTGATGATGATAATGAATGTGTTTTACGACGCGTCATCAATAAAGACGGGAAATCCAAAGCATATATAAACAATAGCCCTTCTTCAGTCGCAGCATTACGAAGTCTTGGTGATTTATTTGTAGATGTGTATGGACAACATGAACACCAATCCCTTATGCGACTCGACATGCAAAGGCAGTTACTTGATGGTTTTGCCAACAACAAAAAGCATATTGATAAATTATCAACTGTGTTTCGACTGTGGCAGAGTCTACAAAATCAATTAGAAATTGCCCAAACCAACCAAGCTGATACACGCGCAAAACTTGAGTTATTACGATATCAATACCAAGAATTTGAAGAGTTAAATTTACAAAGTGGAGAATATGAAGAAATTAATGAAAAATTTATTTTACTTAACAACTCCAAAGAGCTAAACGAAAACAGCTTACGCATTTCACAACAACTTGCTGGCGATAATGACGACTCTATATATGACTTACTTAGTGTTTTAATTAATGACGCCGAGAAGTTTGCAGCTATTGATAATAACTTAAACGAACCACTAGAACTATTACGCAACATTCATATACAAACCAAAGAAGTAGCCACTAGCTTGCGCAGTTATTCAGAAAAAATTTCATCTAACCCTCAAGAATTACAATTACTCGAAGACCGCATCAGCAGAATCGAAGAAATATCTCGCAAACACAAAGTAAAACCCAAACAACTTGTAGAGATGCATGCCTCCATCAAGGAAGAACTAGAGTCAATAGAAAAAGGCAGTGATGATCCTGATAAAATAGAAGCATCTATGCAGGAAGCAGAGCAGCTTTATCGAACCACTGCTAAGAAAATCAGTAGCGCACGAAAGAAAGCTGCAAACGAACTAAATCAAAAAATAACTGACTCAATGCAAGCATTAGGTATGCAAGGTGGACGCTTTCATATTCAAATAGAACCTAAAAAATCGACAGATTTAACATTAAATGGTTTGGATGAAATACAATTTTTAGTAAATACCAATCCTGGGCAATCATTACGCGCACTCAATAAGGTTGCATCAGGTGGCGAACTTTCAAGATTGAGCCTCGCTATTCAAATGGCCACTTCAAATAATTTAAAAATACCCACTCTTATCTTTGACGAAGTCGATACTGGCGTTGGCGGTGCAACCGCAGAAATTGTTGGCAAACATCTACGCAAACTAGGTCATAATGCACAAGTGTTCTGTGTAACCCACCTGCCTCAGGTTGCTGCACAATCACACCATCATTATAAAGTGAATAAATTTGAAAAAAATGAATCCATAGCAACCAATATATCTCACCTAACCGAAGAGGATCGAATTACCGAACTGGCCCGCATGTTAGGTGGTGTAGAACTCACTAAAAACACACAAGAGCATGCTAAAGAAATGCTCAAACAAAGCAAACTATAGAAATATGAAATATATAAAAGTATTAGCCTACACATTATTTTTAGGTTTACTCATTAGCTGCCAAAGCAAGTTACTAACAGTCCATAAAATTGATGTGCAACAAGGCAACGCACTCGATAAAGAAATGGTAGACAAGGTTGAAATTGGCATGACTCAAGATCAAGTACAATACGTACTTGGAAGCCCACTCATCACTGACAGTTTTCATCCAGAACGCTGGGATTACATTTATCTATTTACTCCCGGCTATGGGGAAGAAGAAAAACGGCAATTAACATTGATATTTGATCGCGGTGAAGTTATAGAAATTAACAAAAATAATATTGTAGAAAATAACATTTCCAGCGATACAACAGAAAAAGACAAAAATGCTAAAACCAAGAAGAAAGAATTAACCGAACAAGAAGAGAAAATCCAAGACGAACTTGATAAACAAGCAGACAAACTAGAAAGACTGGAAGAAAACAAAAACCGCGAGAACTAATTCCTCGCCGAGTTTATAACTATATATTTACTTAAAAGAAGTACAAATCAATAATTATTTACAATCACCTATACGACTGCCTTCCCACTTGGTAGACATCGTAAATTCTTGTCCACTAAAGCTGGCTTTAATTTCCATATTACCAGTAATAGAACTTCCGGTGGATTGAGCACTGCCCTCACCTGTCATTGCAACACCTTCATTTATACATTGTATTGACCACTGCATAGATTTTGGATTAGCGTTTGACTCTAGAACTTTACAGCCAGTATTGTCATCCATCATACGCTCAGGACTAATCTCTGACTCTTCAATACAATCTTGAGATACATTTTCATGAGTACCACCGGGACTTTTGACTACGCTTTTAGTTTCCCACATGCCTGGCTCCACTTTCATTCCACCAGCCAATAACCATCCAACCGAAGAACAATACAACACTAAAATCGCGGTGACCTTAAATGATATTTTTAACATATTGAACACCCATAATTATTTAATAAGAAAACAATTTTTAAAACTTCGCACTTAAATATTAGCAATCACTCTGATTATATTCCCGCACGCAGTCGACGCGCTTGCATAGGATCCATAGATAAAGACCTATATATTTCTACTCGATCTTGATCTTGCAATAGCTGTGTATTCTGTACGATTTTACCGTAAATACCAACCTGCATATTTTCAGGCTGTATTTCACTATACTTTTGAAGCAGAAATGATTCAGTGATCGCATGCTTAACTGTGCTATTTGCAGGCAGTTCCAGACTCACAAGCTCTTGGCGATCAGGCAATGCATACACCACATAAACGCATATCGTATGTTCATTAGCCATAAATTTGCTGCGCTCTTTCAGTAAATGCTGAAACGAGTTTGTTAGCGACTTGATTGAAAATTGGCCCCAAAGTTTTTTCATAAAGAATATTAGAAAATGAAAATTTCATATCTAACTCCACTTTACATGCTTGTTCTCCTAAGTCATGAAAAACCCATGTGCCGACCAAATGCTTAAAAGGCCCTTTCACTAAGCGCATCGTAATTTCTTTATCAAGATCTAACTCATTACAGGTCGTAACAGATGCCTTGATACCACGTTTGGCAAAGCTCATGGTTGCTTGCTTCTCTTCTTCGCTCTCACTATGCACCTCACATTGCACACACCACGGCACAAACTCAGGATAGGAATCCGTATCATTTACTAAATAAAACATTTGAGCCGCTGAAAACGGTACTAATGCACTGCGTTGAACATGAGTCATAACTTTTTAAGCAACAAGGTGTAACTTTTCAAGAACACCTAGCACATGTAGGAATATAAGTGTCACACCAATGGGTGTTACATATCTTGCTAAGAAATACCACGCCTTGTATGCAATTTCATTTTTAATTTTTAGTTCTTCGCGTCGTGATTTTTCTGTCATCAACCACGCCGCAAAGATACAAATCAATAATCCGCCAAGTGGCAACATTATGTTTGATGTTAAATAATCAAGTAAATCAAAAAACGACTTTCCTTCAAGAAAGGTACCATTAAAGACTTCGATTTTTTTCCAACTATTAAACGAGTAAACCGTCCCCAACCCTAGGCCCCACACAACTAAGCCACAAGCTATAGATGAAATAAAACGTGAGATGGATAATTTCTCAATCAACCAAGCCACTGCAGGCTCAATTAGAGATATTGCAGATGTCCACGCTGCAAACACTAATAATATAAAAAATATTGTGCCGAAAACCAATCCACCTGTCATTTGCCCAAATGCCAATGGCAAAGTATTGAAAATTAAACCCGGGCCTTGACTCGCTTCCAAACCATTTGCAAATACAATTGGGAAAATAGCTAAACCCGCCAATATGGCAACTAAAGTATCTGCGAATGCAACTTGAAAACTGGTTGTAGCTATGGAAGCATCATCTGGTAAATACGCGCCATACATCATAATCGCACCCATACCTAGACTTAGGCTAAAGAATGCTTGCCCCATGGCTTTAAGCACAACTTCAGGACTTATTTTAGAAAAATCTGGAGTGAATAAAAACTTAAACCCTTCTAAGAATTCACCTTCAACGATCGCGTAGCCAATCATGATAATGATTAGAATAAACAACGCAGGCATTAATATGCGAACGGCCTTTTCTAAACCATTACTTACTCCTCTAACGACTACTAACATGGTTAAAATAATAAATACGGTATGCCAAAAAAGTAGACGCTGTGGATTTGAAGTTAAATTATTAAACACTTCACTAGTCTGCTCACTCGTCAAACCTGAAAAAGTACCTGTTGCAGTTTCAATCACATAAGCCAGCGCCCATCCCGCTATAACGCTGTAATAAGAGAGAATCAAAAACCCCGCAAGCACACCCATTATTCCGAGTAATCGCCACATCCTGCTGCGCTTTTCTTCGGCGGCAAGCGTTGTCATGGTATTTATTGGGCTACTTCTACCACGCCTTCCGAGCAATACTTCTGACATCATCACAGGAATACCAAATATCACAATGCATAGCAGGTACACCAACACAAATGCACCACCACCGTTCTCACCCGCTACATATGGAAATTTCCAAATATTACCCAAGCCCACAGCAGATCCTGCCGCCGCAAGCACAAAGACAAAGCGAGAGGACCAATATCCATGAATCGAAGTTCTGACTGTTGACATAGTTTTTTGATTTAATTTAGATGTATTAATCTAGCAAAGTTACCGCAGGTGATTCAAAATTATCAAATTACCATCGAATGCTTATCATAAATACACCATAATACCCCGATGGCAAAGGCTAAGCATAAATCAGATAATACAATCGCGGTTAACAAAAAAGCCCGTCATGATTACTTTATTGAAGAAAAAATCGAAGCTGGCCTGGTTTTGGAAGGCTGGGAAGTCAAAAGCTTACGAGCAAAAAGTATACAACTGAAAGAAAGCTATGTACTGGTAAAGAATATGGAAGCTTGGCTACAAGGTGCACATGTGAGTCCACTCCCGTCCGTATCTACTCACAAAACGCCTGATCCAACCCGTACCCGAAAGCTATTAATGCACAACAAGGAACTCTCAAGATTAATTGGCGCGGTTGATCGCAAAGGCTATACGCTTGTCCCTTTGTCTATGTATTGGAAAAAAGGCATGGCTAAACTAGAGATTGGATTAGCAAAAGGAAAGCAAAAACAAGATAAACGCGCCAGCATCAAGGAAAGAGATTGGCAACGAGATAAACAGAGATTACTAAAACGTAATTAATAAAATTTACCTAACGCAAAGCTGAAAGCAGCAGGTCTACTCTAGGTTTCTGCGCTAGGTTAGATCGGATTTTAACTAATTGGCCAAATTATCGTATTTAGTTTGTGCTAACACCGCAGTTAAATACTCCAGATTTAGCTTCTTTTTGTGTAGCTTCCAAGCATTCTGTATAAGAGCCAAATTCACCCACAATGGTTGATTCACTTGTGTTCGAATTGGCAAATACTTCACCTACCCATTTACCACTTGCAGTTCCCCCATCGTCACCACATGCCGTTAGCATTACTATAAATACACTAGATACTAAAACCTTACCTAACATTAGACATCTCCACGTAAATTAATTCTTGAGTTCATTCTTGGGGTTTCTCCCAGCTGTATCTTAATAACAGTGTATGAGAAATTATTGGCAAAAGGTAACTAAAATAAGGCCACTCAGCAACCATTAAACAAATATTTTATTTATTTAGTCAGACTTATTGCGTAGCCAAACGCAGTCCACATCACTTTCTTGTTGAATTTTGGTCAAAAATGCATCGTGTGCTTGTAACTCTTCATCATTAGCGTATATAACTTTCAGCGCATCACGATTTTCATCAAACCCTTCACGAGCATGCACTCCCTTCGCTGAAGAATCTGCATTTGCCGCTAAACTAAGACTAGTTTGGCCGCCGGTAAGCGCAAGATATACATCAGCCAGTATTTGCGCATCAAGTAACGCCCCATGCAGTTCTCGATGAGAATTATCAATATCATAACGCCTACATAAAGCATCCAAGTTATTCTTTTGCCCGGGATGCATTTTTCTAGCCATGCTCAATGAATCAATTACTTTACAGCATTTATGTATATCGGTAATTTTATGGCCCGCTAATTTTAATTCAGCGTTAATAAAACCTACATCAAAACTAGCGTTATGAATGATTAATTCAGCATCTGCAACAAATTCTATAAAATCATCAGCAACATTTAAAAAACTGGGTTTATCAGCAAGGAACTCAAGCGATATTCCATGCACTTCTTGAGCGCCGGCATCAATTTCTCGCTCAGGATTAAGGAACTGATGGTATTGCTGATCCGTTGTTCTTCGATGAAGAATTTCTACACAACCAATCTCAATGATTCGATGTCCTTGTGATACTTCAAGACCGGTCGTTTCTGTATCGAGTACAACTTGTCGCATTATTTTAAAACTAGAAATTAAAGGAGAGGACTACAATAACAGATTATCGATTGCATCATTTGCTAATTGATCCACGTGCTCATTCTCGGCATGCCCACTATGACCTTTGACCCACTCCCATGTAACATCATGTTGCTCAACTAATTTATCAAGCTGCTTCCATAAGTCTTCATTCTTAACAGGTTTTTTTGCAGCTGTTTTCCAACCATTCTTTTTCCAATTTGCAAGCCATTGTTGAATGCCATCCATGACATACCGAGAATCTGTTGTGACATGCACCGCACAAGACTTGGTTAGTTTTTCAAATGCAGAAATTACAGCTTGTAACTCCATACGATTATTGGTGGTTTCTTTTACAGCACCATTAATTTGAGTCTCTTTGCCAGCATAACGAAGTATCGCTCCCCACCCTCCTGGCCCAGGGTTTCCCCGACAAGCTCCATCTGTAAAAATTTCAACTCGATTTTGAGTCATATTTTCCTTAATTGCCCTGTTCAGCTCTGTTCTGTTCAACTCTGTACTTAATTATAGTTAAGAGCAATTATTCTTCTGGTCTATTTTTTGTCTCGAAGGTCGCGGCTTTTCTTGCGGTTGGCTCTCTTACGCCAACAGGAATCATGCGACGGCGTGGCTTCCATGGCTGCCACATGGGGGTAAGTGTAAGCTCACGCTTCTTAGCTACTAATATCTGTAAGCCACCTAGACGACCCAACCCCACTCGCTCCGCTTTGCTTAAAAACTGCATACGTTGTTGAAACTTCTCATTTTGTATAGGTGGCTGCATGCCTACATGCTCAATAGCCACTAACTTGAACCCTAATAATGAAAGCCAATCTTTCAATCTTCTAGATGTGTAAAAGTGAGCCGCCCATGGTGCGCGCTGGCTTCGCATCAACATTAATTTACTTACACCCATCATGCTGAGTGGATTAAAACCAATTAACACCAAGTGCCCTTCAGAGATCATCACACGATGTATTTCTCTTAAAACTTGGTGGGGCTTAGGAGAAATATCTAGTGTATGCGGCAGTACAATTAAATCTAAAGTGTTTTGAGGAAACGGCAAAGCTAATGGATTAGCCACCACATTACCTTTCTCAGTGCTTAAGGTCATGTATAGTTTTTGCCCAATCTTACTGCTTGAAATTAAATCAATATCATCGGCCAGCCCACCTATCTGCAGCGCGTGATAACCAAACAAACCTGGTAACAATGCTTCGAGCTTATGTTGTAGAGCATTGTATAAATTTTGCCCCGCAGGAGTTAAATACCACTCCTCCAATTGTTGTGTAAATTTAGCTGAATTAAAAAGTACAGATTCTTTCATAACTTAATTCTACCTTAAAACAATTGTTTGTAGCGCAAACTTTTCATAATAGATCATGATCAAAGCATAATAAGCTAATTACACTTTAAATTTAGTTGTTGAACTATTTAATACGT
>CAZFEP010000028.1:0-1468 GCA_964517365.1 uncultured Thiotrichales bacterium
ACTGCTGAAACTGAATTTTTGGGTGAGCCTTCAATCACACGTTCACTGTATACTAAATAAATAATCGAATTCCTTTTGCTATCGCAAAACCTGATTACCTTCAATTTTTTGAAAATAAGTGAACGTCTTTCTTTAAACACAGACTCACCTTTTTTAAGTGACTCTAGTATTTTTATAGGCCCCACCTGACGACAGTCGAGAGAGGCATCCGATGTATCTTCAGCAATTCCTACCGCGCCTTTATAGCCACCTTTTTGAGCTTTACTTAAATAACACACTACACCATCAATTTTTGGATCTTCAAACACTTCAACTTTTATGGAGTCATCTGGGCTAAGTAGATTAAATTTTGTATCAACACTCCCTATTTCTTCGGCGTAGCCAGTTAAAGGAAATAATAGGCATGCAAGCACAAGCATTACATCAAACTTGTGAATCAATAAATAATTAAATATATTTTTTAGCATTGTAAGATTTAATTCCATTAATAATTTTCTACTCTCCTGCATTTTATCTTATAAACACCCATCTCAAAATCATTCAAAGGTCACTCAATACAGCAAAAAAATGTATATTTGAATATTAAGTGCTCGTTAGATACTTTTTAGATCAACTCAGTCTAGATGCAGTATAACGCACCATTTACTCTTCATTACGTACCGTTACTTATTTATAGCTCATTTATTATGGCTATTTGTTAAAAATATCTAAATCAAGCCGTTACATTAATACAACATCACGCTTATTTTTAGGAGCATTACAGTGCGTATTATTCTACTAGGTGGCCCGGGTGCAGGAAAAGGTACTCAAGCAGATTACATTGCTGAAAAATTTAGTATCCCACAAATTTCTACTGGCAATATGTTGCGTGCTGCCATTTCTGAAGGGGCTCCCCTTGGCTTGCAAGCACAAAAAGTGATGGAGGCAGGCGGCTTAGTCTCTGATGATATTATTCTTGGTTTAGTGAAAGACCGTATCGCCCAAGACGATTGTAAAAATGGCTTTTTATTTGATGGCTTCCCACGCACGATTGCTCAAGCAGAAAGCTTGAAAATTCAAAACGTAAATATGGATTTTGTAATTGAGATACATGTAAACGATGATGAAATAATTAAACGTATGGGAGGTAGGCGCGTACACCCCGCTTCTGGGCGCACTTATCATGTTGTGTTTAACCCACCCAAAGCAGAAGGTCGAGATGACTTAACCCACGATACCTTGATTCAACGCAAAGATGACGAAGAGAATACTGTTCGCGAACGTTTGAATGTTTACCATCTGCAAACCCAACCTCTGATTGAATACTATTCTCAATGGGCAGATAGCGATGATCCGAATGCCCCAAACTTTGTCAAAGCAAATGGAACTGGTCAAGTTACAGATATTCGAGACCAAATACTGGATGCGCTAGAACCAAGCAAGGCATAGATTAAAGTATACAAAGTCCAGGTTAAATAGATTAGGTTAA
>CAZFEP010000028.1:1568-21212 GCA_964517365.1 uncultured Thiotrichales bacterium
CCAAGCAAGGCATAGATTAAAGTATACAAAGTCCAGGTTAAATAGATTAGGTTAAATTTCTTAAGTTAATTCTGCCAGCTTAAATTTCCCAAGTTAATTTTCCCAGGTTAATTTACTCAGGTTAATTAACTCAGGCCTGCAGCTCTGTACTTAATAAATGCTCATAGATTTCTACATCTACCTCACTAAAGCAGCACGCAATGACTTCTTCAAACTTATCTTCATAGCTTTTTAAGTGCCGCATGGCGATAACTGCGGCTGCTTGCTTGGGGTATCCGTACACGCCCGTACTAATTGCAGGAAAGGCTATGGTTTTTATTTTATGCTCTAGCGCAAGCTCAAAGCTATGCATGTAACATAAGTTTAGTAACTCGGCTTCACTGTCATTACCACCACGCCAAATGGGGCCAACAGTATGAATAATCCATTTTGCAGACAAATTAAAACCTGGAGTAATTTTTGCCAAGCCCGTACCACAACCATTCAGCGTTTGATTGAAATCCATAAGTTCGGGCCCAGCTGCAGAATGAATAGCACCGTCCACACCACCCCCGCCATTTAACTCATTGTTCGCGGCATTCACTATGGCATCTACATCCAGACTCGTTATATCGTGCTGTATAACTTTTATCATCTTTGGAATGAAATTTAACTGCGTAGGTTTTTTAAGTAGTATTTTTAAACTGAGATAGTTTATTTTACGACACGAAGATGGGGCGTTTTTTGCTTAATCGCACTGTCTTGTGAGTCATCACCACCAGGAGGAGGTAGCTCTTCATCCGCAAACATCATTCCTTGTCCGTTCTCACGCGTATAAATAGCCAGTATGTATTCAATGGGCACCATCACATCCATGGAGTTACCATCAAACCTTGCATCAAAACTGACTGCTTCAATACCAAGATCGAGTGAATGCACGGCATTAGGTCCAAGATTGAGAACAATTTTACCGTCTTCTTCAAATTGACGCGGAATTATAACTTGATCATTCTTGGTATCGACAAGAATATAAGGTGTCATGCCGTTATCTACAATCCATTCGTACATGGCTCGCAATAAATATGGTCGACTTGAAGTCATAGGCAGAAAATCTGTTTTCAAATAATTATACCGACTAGTATAACTTGGAAATAGATACTATGTATTACTAGGTATCAGAACTTAGATTAGCTTTGTCTATTTGAAGGGGCTTCAACCTGGCCACATTTCGACTTCTTCTTCAGACAAGCTGCTTCTGAAAGAAGGTCGATCAAACACACGTTCAGCATATTGCATGATAGGCTTTGCAGTGGCGCCTAACTTGATTCCAAAATAAGGAAGCCTCCAAAGGATTGGAGCAATACTGCAATCTACCAAACTAAACTCATCACTTAGGAAGTATGGTTTAGCACTGAAAACCTCAACCGTTGAGAGGATACTTTCTTGAAGTGATTTTTTAGCTGCATCAGACACTGCAGTATCACTAGAATTAATTTCACTTAACGGCACATACCAGTCTTTTTCGATATGAAACAAAGCCAAGCGAGATTTAGACCTAGATACAGGATCTACCGGCATTAGTGGAGGATGCGGAAAACGCTCATCAAGATACTCCATGATCACGCGAGCGTCATAAAGCACCAGCTCTCGATCAATAAGTGTTGGCACCGAGTTATAAGGATTCACATCAAGCAAATCTTCAGGTTTGTTATTTGGGTCGATCTGGACTACATCTACCGTGATATCTTTTTCTGCCAATACGATTCGAGTTCGATGACTCTGTGCGCAATGTGGATCTGAAAATAAAGTCATTCCAGAACGTCTATTAGCTACTAAAGCCATGAGTATCTCTTTTTAATAAGTTTAGGTTATGGATCGAAAAGATGATTAGTGAATATCTTGCCAGAAATTTCTTTTCAAGAAGTAAGCAAGAACCCCTAGCAAAGCCAAGAATAGCAATACCTTAACACCTACATCTTTACGAACTAAAGCAGCTGGCTCACCCATATACGTCAAGAAGTTTACAATATCTACAATCACTTGCTCGTATTCTTCTTCATTGAGAGAACCTTCTTTAATCAGTTCAAAATTATCAAACTCTTTATGAGTAATTCCATCCGCATCGGTTTCTTCATGGAATGCTGCACGATTCAAACCTTGCAAGTCTGCTAATACATGCGGCATGGCAGTATTAGGTAAATATAGATTATTCACACCAAAGGGACGACTATCATCCACATAAAAAGTTTTCAAAAACTCATAGGCTGCCTGTGAACCAATTGAACGAACATGTGTACTGAGATCGGGTGGTTCTACTCCAAGAAACCATTTCTTGGCATCTTCTCGCGTCATGGCAACTACCATCGGCTCACCAAACTTCTGGTCAGTAAATATCATGTTTTCAATCATCATTTCTTCACTGATACCCAAATCATCTGCCACTCTTTTATAACGGCTATGCTGCGCAGAATGACAACTCAAACAATAGTTCATGAAGTATTTTGCACCACGCTGCAAAGATGCCTTGTTATGCAACTCAACAGTGACTTTACCTACATCTAGGTTACTACCGCCACCACCTGCACTCCATGCCGAACCCATTGCGAGCATTAACACGACCGATAAAAGTAAATTTTTGTTTAAATTTTTCATGATGTCACTCGCTCTGGTACTTGCTTTTCAGCATCCCAGTTCGTGAACTGAGGTAGCAGCAAAGCAATAAACAAATATCCAGCAGGAATTACTAATGTTTTCCATATCAAGTCTGGTTGTTCAGAAGAATTAAACCCAAAGTCATATGCAATGACGCCTGCTAGTAGCACCACAAAGCTACCTATCCAAAACCCAGGAGACCGTGACTTGCTGTATGCCCAAAGCACAAAGAAGAACAAGAAATAAACCTGCGTAAAACGTAAAGCTAATTGCGAGTACAGGTCTGTTACAGGCTTAAGACCCAGGTAGCCTAGAGCCACAAAGGTAATTACAAAAGCTGCAAGATTTATCTTGAATAACAAGCTTCTGTAGCGCACTGACTTTATTGGATTACGATCGATCCAAGGAAGCAAAAACAGTACCACTATCGCCATGCCCATTGCCATCGTACCTAAGAACGGATCCGGCACTGCACGTAAGACCGTATAGAAAGGCGTAAAGTACCAGATGGGTGCAATATGATCTGGTGTATTTAACGCATTCGCAGGTTCAAAGTTAGCATGCTCCAGAAAATACCCATTCATTTCTGGCATAAAGAAAATTACGAAAGCAAAAATAGCCAAGAACACCACTGCGCCTAAAATATCTTTTACCGTGTAATAAGGGTGGAACGGGATGCCATCTAGCGGAATACCATCTGCACCTTTGGTTTTCTTAATTTCAACACCGTCCGGGTTGTTTGAACCCACTTCATGCAACGCAAGAATGTGGCCAACGATTAGACCTAACAATGCAAGCGGTACCGCAATAACATGTAAGGCAAAGAAACGGTTCAAGGTCGCGTCTGAAATAACAAAGTCTCCACGAATCCATTCTGACAAGGCTTCACCCACAAACGGAATAGTGTTAAACAAGTTAATAATAACTTGAGCACCCCAGTAAGACATGTTTCCCCATGGCAATAAGTAACCCATAAAGGCCTCAGCCATGAGTGCAACATATATAAGCATGCCGAATATCCAGATCAATTCGCGAGGGCTCTTGAATGACCCGTACATCAATCCGCGGAACATATGCAAATACACAACTATAAAGAAGAAGGATGCACCCGTTGAATGCATATACCTAATTAACCAGCCCCAATTCACATCACGCATAATGTGTTCAACCGATGCGAACGCTAATTCTGCGTCAGGCTTGTAGTGCATGGTTAAGAAAATTCCAGTTAAGATTTGTATGACTAGAACCAATAGTGCTAGTGAACCAAAGAAATACCAGAAGTTAAAATTTTTCGGTGCGTAGTATTCAGATAAATGCTCTCTTATCATCTTGCTAAGAGGGAAACGAGCATCTATCCAACCCATTAAACCTGTTGCTTGTTCGCTCATGCTTTAGCCTCGTCTTCCGTCACGCCAATCAGTATTCTATTCTCGGAAATAAAATGATACGGCGGCACTTCAAGATTTTTATTTGCAGGTACGTTTTTATAAACACGACCCGCTAAGTCGAAACGTGATCCATGACATGCACAGTAAAATCCACCTAACCATGATGCATTGACTTCACCCGGATCAGGTTTGAATTCAGGTGAACAACCCAAGTGGGTGCAGATTCCAATAAGCACCAAGTACTCTTCGTTAATGGAGCGAATTTCATTTTGCGCAAAAGCGGGTTGCTGTGAGGCTTCTTCAGAATTCGGGTCACGAAGCTTATCCGTTAAGGCCGTCAGTGTTTCCAGCATTTCAGGGGTTCTGCGAATAATCCATACCGGCTTGCGTCGCCATATTTCCTGGATTTGCTGACCAGGCTCCATCTTACTAAGATCCACTTCAACCGGAGCACCTGCTGCAAGTGCACTTGCACTTGGTTTCATACTCGATAAGAAAGGCCATAGTGCGGTTGCTGCACCAACTCCGCCTACAACTGCAGTGCCTGTAGTAAGTGCCTTGCGTCGGCCTGGGTCAATATTGTCTTTTGCCATGTACTAACTCTCCTCGCTTTGACTCAACGAAGTGTTGTGTTTCAGTTTAATTTGAATAATGAAACTAACGATCATTTTTAATAAGATTTGTGCGCACAACTTCACTATGAACTACGGCTCACGAATGACGAGTAGGATGGCGCATGAACCGTTTTTCGTCAAGTATAAGTTAAAAAATTGCTTTGATTACGCAGGGTTATCTATGTCAATAAATTCGTGTTCTATCCCAAATTGTTTAGATAAATGCTCTGCTAGCGCTTGCACGCCATAACGCTCAGTTGCATGATGGCCAGCTGCAAAATAGTGTATTCCAGCCTCTCTCGCTAAATGCGTAGTGGCTTCTGATATCTCACCACTTATATAGGCATCCAACTTTATTTTTGCAGCAGCTTCGATAAACCCTTGTCCTGCACCAGTACACCAACCAATTGTGGTTATATCTGATGCCCCAGCTTGGATATGTGTGCTTTCCCGTTTCAGCGTCACATCAAGCATATTTTTAAGACTTTCCGCATTCATAGATGAATGCAAATGACCATAACTGCCGCAGACTTTTTTATTACTGTCACGCAATTCACCATCTAGTTGAATATTCAGCATACGACCAAGCTGTGCATTGTTGCCGACCTCCGGATGTGCATCCAAAGGCAAATGATAGGCTAACAAGCTAATGTTATTTTGCAGTAATGTAGCAATCCGCTTACGCTTGATACCGATAATACGTGCATCTTCATTTCTCCAGAAAAAACCATGATGAACTAATATAGCGTCTGCATTTTTTTCACAAGCTTTGTCAATTAAAGCTTGGCTTGCTGTTACACCCGTGACTACACTATATACCTCACTTTTGCCCTCAATCTGCAAACCATTTGGGCAGTAGTCTTTAAATCGATCAACCTGCAAAAAAGTATCTATGTATTCTGAAATTTCTTTTAATAACGCCATGTTTAGCCAAGAGGGTTAAATAATGATGGCTAGGGTAACGCACTCGTGAAGATACGCAAGATGATGCTATTTGTTCTGCAAGCCAGTGCAGTGGGTGTGCTCGCGGCAGTGTTGTTATTAGTGTTCTTGCCAGACTATATGATTGATAAGCGACCGGTTGTTGAGTTCTTGCAAGACAACACTGAGCGGCCTAACCAACTAGGCTCTGGTCCCGTCTCGTATGCAGATGCGGTTCAACGTGCCAGTCCAGCTGTGGTAAATATTTATACCAGCAAGCAAGTCACCACAACCCCCAGCCCACTGTTAAACAACCCTACTTTCCGACGTTTTTTTGGCGACCGGACTCGCTCGCGATCACGCACACAAACAAGCTTAGGCTCTGGTGTAATCATGAGCGCTCAAGGCTATGTGCTCACCAATTATCACGTTATTGAAAATGCAGATGAGATTGAGGTATTTCTTGCAGACGGTAATACGGTTTCTGCCAATGTATTGGGTGCAGATCCTGAAACAGATTTAGCCGTGCTCACCATTGATGTTAAAAATTTACCCGGCATTGTAGTAAGTGACACATCTAACATGGAAGTAGGTGATGTAGTGCTCGCTATTGGCAACCCATTCGGTTTTGGCCAAACCGTTACCCAAGGAATCATCAGTGCAACTGGAAGAGATAAATTAGGCATCAATACATTTGAAAATTTCATCCAGACCGATGCCGCAATTAATCCAGGTAATTCAGGTGGTGCTTTAATTAACGCCTACGGTGAGCTCGTTGGCATCAATACCGCAATCTTTTCAAAATCAGGTGGCTCCCAAGGCATTGGCTTTGCCATTCCAATTGGCCTTGCAAGCGATGTCATGTCACAAATTATTGAACATGGTCGTGTCATTCGAGGTTGGCTGGGGCTCGAACTACAAGACCTATCTCCTCAGCTCGCAGAATCTTTTGGCCTTGTAGATCGTACAGGCGTATTAGTCGCTGGAGTGGTTAAAAGAAGCCCTGCTTATAAAGCTGGCATACGCCCTGGAGATGTCATCTTAAACTATGATAACAGTGCTATTCGTAATGCAAAATCGATTCAGAATAAAATTGCAGGCAGCAAGCCTAACGAAAAAGTTGCTATAAGCGGCTTAAGAAGAAGCAAAAAGTTTGAAGTTGAAGCAAAAATTGAGCAACGCCCCGTTTATAGATGATTGTACTTAGTAAATAATTACGCCTTATGCTAACGAAATACCCAGCGCTTTAATGAATGCTTGATTCTCTTTCTCCGAGCCTACTGTTACTCGCAAACAATTTTCCAATAATGTATTACTAGAAACATTTTTGATAATAATTTTTTGCTCTAACAAGCGTTGATGAACAATATCTGCAGTTTTCCCCAACACTCTAAATAAAATAAAGTTGGCTTCGCTCGAAAAAGCCTCTACACCTTTTATTTTTTGCAGTGCATCCATTAAAACTTCACGCTGCTGACAAATTTTTCCCGCCTGCTGATTAAAGACATCTATGTTTTGTAATGCAAAGCTTGCACTTGCTTGTGTGAGTGCATTGATATTATAAGGCAAGCGCATTTTATTCAGCTCATTCATCCACTGCCCATCACCAAGCATCCAACCCAATCTCAACCCTGCCAACCCCATCTTAGATAAAGTACGCATCATGAGCGCATGCGGGTATTGCTCCACCAAAGGCATTAGCGAATATGCAGCAAAGGGTGAGTACGCCTCGTCAATCACAACCAGACCTGTCGATTGTTTAATAATTTCCTCTACTTGCTCTTTTGGCCAGAGCGTACCTGTTGGATTATTTGGGCAGGCTAAAAAAATAACAGCTGGATTATGCTTTGCTACTTGCTCTATCAACAAATCCATTTGCAAAGCAAAACTATCTTGCTGCAGCGGCACTTCAACAACCCGCACACCAACATATTCAGCAATCAATTTATACATTGAAAAACTTGGTGTGACCGTGAGAATACTAGCGTTAGGTTTAGCAACCGCCATAATTAAGAGCTGAATCAGTTCATCTGAACCATTACCAAACATCAGTTCAAGTTTTGGAGATAACGAAAAGGCTTGTTGAAATGTTTTTTTAAGCTCTGTTGCTTGCGGACTTGGATATCGGTTCAACTCAACATGCTTTAGCGTTTCTAGCCATTGTTGTTGCAACCCTTCCGGTAACGCGCCAGGAAATGCATACGGGTTTTCCATTGCATCGAGTTTAATAAGGCCTGCAGTATCTGGCACATGGTAAGCTTGCATATCTGCAAACTCAGCACGAAGTAAATTATTAGGCGTTACACTCATCAGCAAGCTTTAAATTATTTTCCTCTAAACTCTGCAGATCTTGCGTGTGCTGTTAGGCCTTCACCATGCGCCAAAGTAGAGGCGATTGAACTTAATTTTTTAGCCCCCAACTCAGAACAATTCACAACACTAGTACGCTTCTGAAAGTCGTACACACCAAGTGGTGAAGAAAATCTTGCAGTACCTGCTGTAGGCAAAACATGATTAGGCCCTGCGCAATAATCACCAAACACTTCCGGAGAGTAATGCCCCAGAAAAACAGCTCCTGCATTACGAATTTTTTTCAATAATTCTTCTGGCTGGGCAACAGATAATTCTAAATGTTCAGGGGCTATTTGATTTGAAAGCATTGCAGCTTCATCAAGATTATCTACCTGGATAAACGCTCCGAAATTATTAATGGACGCTGTTATAATTTCTGTTCGATCAAGATCTTTTAATAGCAACTCCATTTGTTGCTGAACTTGATCAAAAAAGTTTGCATCTGTGCTGATCAATATCGCTCGGGCGTTAGCGTCATGCTCAGCCTGTGAAAACAAATCCATAGCCACCCACTTGGGGTTTGCGCTCTCATCACAAATTACTAATACCTCTGAAGGCCCAGCAATCATATCAATCCCCACCACCCCAAATACTTGTTGTTTCGCACTGGCAACATAGGCATTTCCGGGCCCAACTATTTTATCAACCTTAGGTATTGTTTCAGTGCCATAGGCAAGTGCCGCTACAGCTTGAGCACCTCCAACTGTAAAAGCTCTATCTACGCCTGCGATTGAAGCAGCCGCCATTACCATGTTGTTGACTTCACCATGCGGCGTGGGCACCACCATTACAATAGAATCTACTCCTGCCACTTTAGCTGGTATCACATTCATCAAAACCGATGATGGGTACGCAGCTTTTCCTCCAGGAACATAGACCCCAACTTTTTCCAATGGTGTAACCAGCTGACCGACTTCATTTCCATCAACATCTTTTGTAGACCAAGATTGAAGACATTGTTTTTCTGCGTATTCTTGAATTCGCATCGCTGCCGCTTCCAGGGCTTGTCGTTGTTCACTGCTAATTTTTGTTAAAGCTTCCTTCATTTGTTGCTTGGAAAACTCTAACTCGGAAACTTTTGCAGCGCTAACCTGATCAAATTTTTCAGTCAAAGACAGAAGCGCTAGATCCCCTTCTTCACGGATACTCTTGATAATATTTTCAACTGTATCGCGCACATCATTTTCTGCGGACTGATTTTGTTGCAGCAAATTATCAAAGCGCACAGAGAAGTCTGCGTCTTGAGTAGAAAGACGGCTTATTTCTAACATGTTTTAAACGTAGCAGGTTATGTCAAGAAACCAAACAAAGAAATTAGGCCGCACTTGCTGCAGACTTAGAATGACGACGCTCACGCACTGCATTCGCTAATGTGCGCAACAATGTTTCAGTATCTTCCCAAGCCAAGCATGCATCCGTAATACTTTGACCATATACCAACTCTTGTCCAGGCTTAGCATTTTGGCGCCCACCCACTAAATGACTTTCTATCATCAAACCAAAGATGCGCTCGTCTCCAGCACTTAACTGTTGAGCAATCGAGTCACCCACTTCAATTTGTTTTTCATGTTGTTTAAGACTATTTGCATGACTTAAGTCAACCATGATACGTGCGGCTAGACCTGATTTTTCAAGCAAAGCAGAGGCATTGTTAATACTTTCAGGACTGTAGTTGGGTTGATCACTACCGCCACGTAAAATGATATGGCAGTCCTTATTACCTGCAGTAGAAAAAATTGCAGATTTCCCTTCTTTTGTAACCGATAGAAAATGATGAGGATTGGTTGCGGAGCCAATAGCATCAACAGCCACCTGCAAACCACCATTGGTCGCATTCTTGAATCCAACAGGACAAGACAAACCTGATGACAATTCTCTATGTACTTGGCTTTCCGTTGTGCGTGCACCAATAGCACCCCAACTTACCAAATCAGCAACATACTGAGGACTTATTAAGTCTAGATATTCTGTTCCAGCAGGCATACCGGACTCATTTAAATCGAGCAATAATTTACGCGCAACATGCAAGCCTTTATTAATCTCAAAACTATTATCAAGGTTAGGGTCGTTGATAAGCCCTTTCCAGCCAACCGTTGTACGTGGTTTTTCAAAATAGACGCGCATGATAATCATTAGATCACCCGCCACTTCATCACGAATTTTAGCTAATCGTGCCGCATATTCGCGTGCGGCATCGGTATCGTGAATGGAGCACGGACCAACAATAACTAACAAACGATCATCTTCGCCATGAAGAATTTTTTGTGCTGCACTTCGTGCCGTAAACACACACTGTGCTGACTTTTCACTCACAGGAAGTTCTTTGCGTAACTCTGAAGGCGCAATGACTTCTTTTGTTTCAACTATTCTGAGATCGTCCGTTTGATGTTGCATGATCTTACCTGACCTTTAAAATTCTCTTACTTAATACGCTTGTTAAATATACTTGATGACACTCGAAAAATACTCATAGAAATTCTATGGTTTATTAACTGCTATTCTAAATTCTTCTATGAGTGGCTTAAGTGTAGCAGATTTTATCTTCATTGCTGCTTTGTTGACGATTAGACGAGAACTGATATCTGCAATATGTTCGGTCGCCACTAACCCATTTGCCTTAAGCGTACTCCCGGTTGCAACAAGATCAACAATGCAATCAGCCAACCCTAATAAGGGTGCGAGTTCCATCGAACCATATAGCTTTATCAATTCTACTTGCTGCCCTTTTGAAGCAAAATAACGCCGTGTGCTTTGTAAATATTTAGTAGCCACGCGCATGCGACGACTTGAAGTGGTCTTTCCTTCTACTCCAGCTACCATCAACTTACACTTTGCTATACCAAGATCGAGCGGCTCATAAATACCCTCGCCATCAAATTCCATTAACGTGTCTTTACCCACTACCCCCAACTCAGCCGCGCCGTATTGGACATATGTAGGCACGTCGGTAGCACGAATAATTAACAAACGCACATCTGGCTTGTTAGTCGGCAATACTAATTTTCGTCCATCTAATTCTTTTTGAGCTACCGTGATCCCAATCTTCTCAAGCAACTCGCGACACTCATCAAAAATACGTCCCTTTGACAAAGCTATTGTAGTGAACTCTTTATTCGCTTGTGCTTGAGATTGTGCAGGCATATCTGTTTTATATTGTTATTAGTGTGGAACGCGACGAATACTAGCACCAAGTTGTGCCAGCTTCTCTTCGATACATTCATAGCCGCGATCAATATGATAAATACGATCGACAATCGTTTGCCCTTCTGCCACCAACCCAGCCAAAATCAAACTCGCTGATGCACGAAGATCAGTCGCCATAACCGGAGCAGCAATTAACTTATCAACTCCGGTTACAATAGCAGTATTACCTTCTACTTTTATTTTAGCTCCCATACGCTGCATTTCCTGAACATGCATAAAACGATTCTCGAACACTGACTCGGTAATCGAACACGTACCCTCAGCAATACAATTTAACGCGGTAAACTGTGCTTGCATATCGGTTGGGAAAGCTGGATAAGGCGCGGTATGCAAGTTGACGCTCTTGGGGCGCCTGCCTTGCATATCAATTTCAATCCAGTCAGCGCCGGTGCTAATAGAGGCACCCGCACGATCGAGTTTCTGCAGCACAGATTCCAACAAGTTGGGTTGAGTATCTTTCAACTTAACGTGACCACTGCTAATGGCCGCTGCGACCAGAAAGGTTCCTGTTTCTATGCGATCTGCCAACACACTGTAGTGGCAACCTTTTAGCTCTTTCACACCATGGATAGTGATGGTATCTGTACCCGCACCTTCAATATTCGCACCCATCGCAATCAAACAATCGGCCAAGTCCGTCACTTCAGGTTCGCGCGCGGCATTTTCGATTACACTCGTGCCATCTGCCAAGGTCGCAGCCATCATTAAATTTTCTGTGCCGGTAACTGTAACCATATCCATTACCAAATGGGCGCCTTTTAAGCGCTTAGCACTTGCATGTATATAACCCGCTTTAACTTCAATTTTTGCACCCATGGATTCCAGTCCGCGCAGATGCATATTCACTGGCCGCGAACCAATCGCACAACCACCCGGCAAAGATACTTCAGCATGCCCAAAACGTGCCAGCAACGGACCCAACACCAGGATTGAAGCACGCATTGTTTTTACAACATCATAATGCGCAAAAAACTCCTGGATCGTACTGGTATCCGTTTCAATATTCATGTACTCATCGATGGTAAGAGACACCCCCATACGACCCAGCAGCTCCATGGTAGTGGTTACATCTTGCAGATGCGGAACATTAGCCACTTGCATCGGACCATCAGCCAATAACGTTGCTGCCAATATAGGTAACACAGCATTTTTTGCACCGGAGATTCTTACATCTCCCTGCAAAGGCTTACCACCTTCAATTAATAATTTTTCCATGATTGACTTTTGGGGACTGAGCTTGAAAAAAAGCGTTAAATCTATAAGGGTTGAGATCTTAACGAACCCAACTCTTATATACTAGTGTAAAAGCACTGCATGCTTATGTGGCCACTACGAATCTAGAGAACTTTCAGCAGTACAAGAAAGCTTTTAATAGCCTAGCACCGCAGAAAAAAATTAAAGAAAATAGCTTAGTCAGCTATTTTAAGCACATCTTGCAGCTTGTTTATATGAATGAGCTTTTGCGCTTTCTCGCCAGCATTTCGAAACACTAGCTGTTTTTTATTGCAATGAGCCCAGCGTGACCAGGCAACCAATAAAGCCAGTCCACCGCTATCAAACTTTTGCGCAGCTGATATATCAATTTCTATATTATCTTCAAGCACATCCAATAAGGCCTTTTTAGCTTGCTTCCATATCTCAGGCACACTCGAAAAAGTCAGGTCGCCTGTTACGGTAAAACGACCTGGCTCTATATATTTAAAATCGTATTTAGCTTCTGACATCTGCGTCTAAAGTTTCATATGATAAAGATGTTAATGTATCAACTATTCAGCAACTTCATCCGTTGCACCGGATTTATTAGTATTTGCCAATCGAGCAATCAAGGCATCTAAGGATGTTTCTCTTATTTCTTGACTAAAACTAGTGCGAAAGTTTTTAACTAAACTTAGACCATCTACTGCAAGATCAAACACTTTCCATTCAGCTTGTTTATTTTTACGGAATATATATGCCACTTGCAAAGGTGCTTTACCAGAGCCAACACTAAGTTCAGATTGAACCGTGTAATATTTACCTTCTTGCTTGTCACGTGCAGGAAGTACATTAACTTTCGCATGGCCATAATCTACTAATGATTTTGCATACGTACGAATTAACATATCTTTAAATTCAGCAATAAAACTTGTGCGCTGATCTTCACTAGCTTTTTTCCAATACTTACCCAGAATCAATTTTCCCATTGAACCCAAATCAATAATGGGAATAACAGTATCGTTGATCAGTTGATTTATGAGTGCCGGATCTTCTCTCAAGCGGTCATTATCTTCATTAATTGTGTTCAGAACCTTTGACGAAGTATCCTCAACAATTTGCTCAGGTGTTCGATCATCAATTGCTAAGGCGTGAGTCGTTAGCACTGCCATTAAAACAAGCGCCGCAGATAACAAAAAGCGAGCATATGGATTAGACCAACTCTTAATACATGTCACAATAAATCTCCCTAAATTTAACCATTATATATAAAAATCAATAACTTACCTGAACTAAAACCACCCAGAAATTAGCGGCTCGTTAGCCAGATGTTAATTTGACAACAATTTTTCCAATTATCTCCTCTAAAACCAGAGCTGATTGGGTAAATTCTATGCGATCTCCCGCCACCAGAACATCCTCTTCAGCACCAGGCTCCAATGCCACATATTGCTCACCCAGCAAACCAGCGGTATAAATACTTGCAGTTGTATCGATGGGAAAATAATCATGTGAAGCCTCAATGCGCATCAACACCTTAGCTTCATATCGATCAGAATCATAAACGATCTCCAAAACCTGGCCGACACGCACTCCAGACACCGTGACCGGTGAGCGCACCTTTAAACCACCAATATTTTCAAAAAATGCAGAGACCTCATAACCATCGTTACTGGTGAGCCTACTTAAATTGCTGACCTTCATCGCTAACATAAACAATGCTAGCACCCCAAGCACTACAAAAAGCCCTACCATTGTTTCAATAAACCGCGTTGTCATAATATTAATCCTGATAATTTACTTTATTAAATTACAAATTCCCGAACATCAATGCAGTTAGCACAAAGTCTAACGCTAACACTGCAAGCGCTGAATTAACTACGGTGTGGGTTGTAGCCAAACTAATTCCTTCTGCAGTAGGTATTGCCTCATAACCCTTATATAAAGCAATCCAAACACAAGCAATAGCGAATACCACACCCTTGATCATTCCGTTTGCAACATCATCCACCAGGTCTACATTGGCTTGCATTTGCGACCAATAAGAACCTTCATCTATTCCTAACAAACCCACACCTACAAACCTTCCACCCAAAATACCTACTGCTGTGAAAATAGCGGTGAGGATGGGCACTGAGATGAAGCCACCAATAAATCGTGGTGTAATTATCCGTTTAATAGGATCCACCGCCATCATTTCCATACTGGAAAGCTGCTCGGTTGCTTTCATCAAACCGATTTCTGCAGCTAAAGCTGAACCGGCTCGACCCGCAAATAAAAGAGCGGTGACTACCGGTCCCAATTCACGCACTAACGTCATTGCGACAACTACACCAAGAGACTCTTCTGCACCAAAGTCTACTAATGTTATATACCCCTGCAACCCTAAGACCATGCCAACAAACAAACCTGATACAACAATGATGGTTAGAGATAAAACGCCTATGGAATAAATTTCTTTAATAATTAGTCTAGGCCGCGTCAAAGCATGTGGAATTGAAGCGATTACTTTTCCTAAAAATATCGACGCTCGACCAAGATTTTCAAATAGCCCAAGCGCCCAACTTCCAATATTTTGTAATGTAGCTACCATAAATTATCTGCCCGCCAACAAGTCTTCTGTAAAGTCATTTGATGGGTAATGAAAAGGAACCGGGCCATCAGCAAGTCCTTGCAAAAACTGCTGCATCCATTCTGATGAACTCGTGGTCAAATCGTTAGGTGTACCTGATTCGACCACCTCACCTTCAGAAATGACATATATATAGTCAGCAATCGATAATGTTTCTTCAACATCATGAGAAACAATAACGCTAGTAAGCCCCATACTTTCATTTAACTCTTTTATTAACGTTACAATCGTACCCTTAGTGATTGGATCTAACCCGGTAAAAGGCTCGTCATACATAATCATGGAAGGGTCCAATACTATTGCTCTCGCTAACGCTACTCGTCTCGCCATTCCACCTGATAACTGACTTGGCATCATCTTGCGTGCGCCACGTAACCCAACCGCCTCAAGCTTAAGTAACACCAGGTCTCGCATTATTTGCTCAGGCAACTGTGTATGCTCACGCAGTGGGAATGCTACATTTTCAAATACATTTAAATCTGTTAACAAAGCACCACTTTGAAACAACATGCCCATCTGCTTGCGAACTGAATAAAGTGTATTCTGATCAACCTTATGGATATCTTCACCAAACACTTGCACTGAACCCTTCTGTGGACTCAATTGACCACCTATGAGTTTTAGTAAAGTGGTTTTACCGGTCCCACTTGGGCCCATGAAAGCAGTAACTTGCCCAGCACGAATATCCAGGCTAATACCGTTAAAAATTTTTCGCGCACCTCGAGTGAAGTGCAGATCCCGGATTTGTACGATCGATTCCAATGGTTTCTTCTTATATATTTGTGAGCACAGCACACAGTATGTGCATAGTGATAAATTTGGGCTAATTACCACATAAATTTGGCAAACATCATACCTGCTTATAGTATGCTTGGCGATGCACTCATCGCGCGAGCCTCAATAATTTAACTAACTAATAAGCCAATAATCTCCAAACCGTCTATATGTTGATCTTTATTGCAGCCCTTGGAATAGGGTTTTTACTGCTGATGTGGAGCGCTAATACCTTTGCAGATAATGCACTTCTGCTTGGCCAACATTTTAATATTTCAAAAATTTTAATCGGTATTGTGATACTGGGGTTCGGTACCTCTGCACCTGAACTTTTGGTATCTGCGCTTTCAGCTTTACAAGGCAATGCTGGACTCGCCATAGGCAATGCAATCGGATCCAATATTACCAATATATTGTTAGTGCTAGGCGTAACGCTTTGTATTCTACCAATCAATATTGACGCTGAATTAATTCGTAAAAATTATATGTTACTCATTGGTGCCACTGCCTTATTCAGCTTATTAATATTTGACCAGCAACTAACCTTCATGGATGGCTCAATTTTATTAGCCGCTTTAGTTTTTATACTTTACTTACTTTCACGCTCTGAAAAAACAACGGATAGCCCAACAAGCGAAAGCTCAGAAACGGAGAGTACTGAAACAGAAAATTCAACAACCAAACCCGCACTAGCTAGAATTATTATTGGCGTACTCGCAGGTCTTATTATATTACTCGCCAGCTCCAAACTTGTAGTGTGGAGTGCTACAGAAATCGCTCTACACTTGGGAGTAAGTGATTTAGTAATCGGTCTAACGATTGTCGCACTTGGAACCAGCTTACCTGAACTTGCAACCTGCATTGCCAGTGCCATGAAAAAACATGGTGACCTTGCGATCGGAAATATTGTTGGATCAAATATATTCAATACACTTGGTGTCACCTCAACGGCGAGCTTGATAACCAACTACTCACTACCCGAACAAATTTTTTCTCGTGACTACCCTGCCATGCTGCTAACAACAGCGGTATTATTTTTATTACTACTCATATTTTTGCGCAAAAAATATCTGCCACGAAAATTTGGATTATTATTTCTTGCGGGATATGTGGCATACATGTATACCATTTATATTCAAACGTAACGAGTGACCAAGAAGTCATCAAGAGCATAGAATAATAATCTTAGAGTAATAAAATTAGAGTAAGAATATGACGTCAAATAAAATTACATCAAACGAAAATATTATAGGGCGTGCAAAATCTATCCGCTTAGCACTATTTGATATTGATGGTGTGTTCACAGATGGAAATATCCAAATTGATTCACAGGGAAAAGAAATTAAAACCTTCAATACTCAAGATGGTCATGGCATACGCTTGTTACAACATTATGGAATTCAGGTTGGTGTAATCACAGGCCGCAGCTCCGAAGCATTAGAGCACCGCATGCGTGACCTTAACGTTGAACACGTTTACCAAGGTAGCATTGACAAGTATTCAGCATTTCAAGACATCCTGGGCAAGCTTAAGCTGACAGCAGAACAAGTTTCATTTGCAGGCGACGATATTGTCGACCTACAAGTGATGTCACATTGCGGTTTAGCGATCGCAGTGGCCAATGCCCACACCTTTGTTAAAGAACATTCACATTGGGAAACCACTGCAAAAGGAGGACAAGGCGCCGTCAGAGAAATATGTGAACTTTTACTTGAAGCGCATGGCCTACTCAATGAAGCATTAACGTACAATCTCGATAAAGGTCACCATAAGCCCACATGAAAAGGTACTTAATAAATGTCCTATAGACTTGCATGGATTTTATTAATTTTTTTTGGAGCCGCGCTAACACTGTCATTTCTCAATCAACGCGACAGACAAACCGAAAATATAACAACCTCTCCCAACAACAATACCCCAACCGTCAGCTTTGAGAATATCGAAATGATCATTAACTCACCTGCCGGACAACCGCAATATGAATTAACTGCACCAAAATACTGGCTCTTTCATGACCAACAAAAAAGTCAATTCAGCTCACCCAATATTATTATTTATAATGAAAATGGCAGCAAAATATTTGCCAGCTCGGAAAAAGGTGAAACACATGATGAAAACCAAGTGATTACGTTGATAGGTGATGTAAAAATTGAGCAACCCAGCACAAGTCTCGAGCCTGTTCCTTTAAACATCTATACCGAGAAACTAACTGTCTCCCAAAAGACACAACAAGTCACCACAAACTTACCGGTGACCGCAACACGTGGCACGCAAAAAATTACCGCTAATGGTATGACTTTAAACCTAGACAGTAAAATTTTACATCTTCACAGCAACGTTAAAGGACAATACAATCCTTAAACGAAAGGTCTTTGAAATTATGTTTACACCAATCAAAATCTACACCCTGATAATCTTGCTATCTACCTTAGCCCCATCTGTGCAAGCACTGACAGATGACTCTACCAAACCCATTAATATACAAGCAGACTCAGCAGAGATTAATGATGTAACCGGCATCAGTACATATCGTGGCAATGTCACTATCACACAAGGCAGCACCGTTTTAACGGGTGATATTGTAATACTTGAAACAGCCAATAAAAAAGTCAATAAAATAATAACTGAAGGGACATTAAGCACATTCAAGCAAACCACTGATGATGGAAGAAAAGTAAATGCAGAAGCAGAAAAAATGGTCTACAGCATTACTGGCAATGAAATAACATTAACTCGCAATGCAAAACTAACTGAATCGGGCAATACTTTTGCAAGTGACAAAATTACCTTCTACACAGACAAAGAAATTGTTACTGCTGGCAGTTCATCAGGGAGCGATCGTGTCAACATTACTGTTTTTCCAGAAACTATAAAAGAACCCATAGATGAATTGGAAAAACAAAATAATGAGGAAGCAGTTACATCACAAGATACACCAGATCAAATAAACCCAGATCAATAAACCCAAGACAAATAAATCTAGAACAATAAACCTTAATAATAAACCAAGATTAATAAACCATGCACTCACTTGTTAAAATGATATGAATACGCTTCGTGCAGAAAAATTAATCAAAAAATTTAAATCTCGCATTGTAGTTAACGACGTATCTTTAGAGATCAAATCTGGGGAAATCTTGGGGTTGCTCGGACCCAATGGTGCCGGCAAAACAACCTGCTTCTATATGCTTGCAGGGTTAGTGCGATGCGATGACGGCAATATACATCTAGACAAAAAAAACATTACTCACATGCCCATGCACACAAGAGCAAAACAAGGCATCGGTTATTTACCCCAGGAAGCATCCATCTTTCGCGGCTTAACGGTAGAACAAAATATATTAGTAAGCTTAGAAGCTAGAAGTGAACTTAAAAAAAGCCAGCGCAAACAACAATGCAATACCTTACTGGCCGACTTGCAAATTGAACATATACGAGACCACAAGGGTGTTAGTTTGTCTGGCGGAGAACGTAGGCGTGCAGAAATTGCCAGGGCATTAGCGATGCAACCTAAATTTATTCTACTTGATGAACCTTTTGCCGGTGTAGACCCGATTTCCGTCAAAGACATACAACGTATATTAAGAGACTTACAAGACAAAGGCATTGGATTATTAATTACGGATCACAATGTGCGAGAAACATTAGGCATTTGCAGTCATGCTTATATCCTAAATGAAGGACGCGTTCTGGCTAACGGAACGCCCCAAAACTTGTTAAGCAACAAAGAAGTGCAAGAAGTTTATCTTGGTGCAAACTTTACATTGGATTAACAGACTCTCCCACAATTCAGTATCCATAAAAAGCTATTCTCTGCAAACCCAAAGGCTTACTACGCGTCATATACAGACGACGAGCCGTAGGATAGTTTAGTTTTTATTAAGCAATTACCATGCCATAATTGCTTTAATGTTGAAACCATCACTTCAAGTCC